>JABMQX010000751.1 GCA_013203085.1 bacterium
CCGAGGTAGCGCGTCAGCGCCCGGCCGAAGTTCTCCTCCGTGTTTATCTGAAAATAATCTATACGGTTGTTCCGGCAGCCCCTTTTCAGCTTCTCAATGAAGGCATTGAGTTGCTGGAGATACTTCTTTCTCAAGAGAGCCGGCTCCGTGAGGATCCGCCGGTCGTCCTCGAGCCCTCGGAATAGCGTCACCCTCTCGAACGGAAACCTCAGTTCATACGGGTCGAGCAGATGAAAGACGATCACCTCGTGTTTCTTGTGGCGAAAATGCTGAAGGCTCACGAGGACCTCTTCCGGATCGTCAAACAGGTCGGAAAGCACGATAATCAAGCCCCTCCGATGGACGCGCTCCGCGAGGTCGTGAAATATGTTTGAAACCTTCGTCCTGTTCCCCGGCTTGAGACCCTCAAGCTCATCCACAATGATTTTCAGGTGTCGCGGACTATTCCTCGGCGGGATGTACCTTCGGATGGATTCGTCGAAGGTGACCAGGCCTACTGAGTCCTGCTGACGAAGCATGAGGTACGTCAGCGCCGCCGCCATGTGCCCACCATATTCCAGCTTCGACATCCCATCTGACCGGTACCCCATTGACCCACTGGAATCCAGCAGGATATAACACCTCAGATTCGTCTCCTCCTCGTAACGTTTCACATACAGCCTGTCCGACTTCCCGAAAACCTGCCAGTCAATATGCTTGATCGCGTCCCCCGGTGTGTACTCCCTGTGTTCCGCAAACTCCACGCTGTAGCCGTGATAGGGACTCTTGTGGAGCCCTGACACAATCCCCTCCACCACCATCCTCGCCTTCAGCTCCATCCCCGACAGCGTCATCAAGATTTTCGGGTCAAGAAAGCGCTCCTTATTTGTCTCTTCGCTCATATCTTCCTCTCACCCGGCAAACCGCTTTCACACCCGCTTCTGATCCGGGGGTAATCGTGCCACGTCGCCTCAGTCTTAATGACCTTTTGGCGGGTATATTGTTCCGCATATTCTCGCTGCAACTTTCCGAGGACACGGTGGTAATGCCATTGAGGGCCTGCGACGACCCACGGTACAATTATACCAGAGAATGAACCGGTATGGAAGGAACGAAGAGAGCGTTTGCCTTTTCCCCGCAGCATAATGCGCTCTGTAAAGGCGAGACCTGGCGCCCATAGCTCAGGTTTCCGGGGCTATTTCTCTTTCCCCTCGCTTGGTGGAGTGAACTTCTCCCATGCAAGGTCCCCGGAATAGAAAACGACTGCCAGACATTCCATCTCGTTCTCTTTTTTTGCCGGATATGGGCTGCGGCACAGAACGAGAATCCTTTCATCCCCTTCCGGATTCTTGGCGATGGCAATGGCTGACTCTCCCCTCGGCACCGGCAAAGGCGGCTCTCTTAGCGTCTCCATCATCTTCGCCTTCGCAACCAGCTTCCCGCCGCTCGCCTGCAACGTACACGTTAACTCACGTCTTCTATCCGGGGACACTTTGAGGGAACCTGCCCTGAGCTCGTCCCCGTTGGAGATTATCAACGCCGCGAGAGGGGGCGCCGCCATCCGGAAATGGGACACAATCGGCACAGCCGTCAGGAAGTATTCCTTCTTATCCTTCGCGTTCAGGAACTTCGCGGTACGTGCCCCCTTCACCAAAAATCGCGCCGCAACACGCTTCTCCTTAAACTCTTGCTGCAACCCCTTGAACGCTGCCGACTCCAGCGCTGCCTTTGTCCTCTCCGCAACCTCGGGGGCTTTCGCCTTGAAATCGCTCAGTTTCTCGGCCGCCATTGTGCTGCCAAGCGACAAAATGCCACACATCCCGACTACAAACCACAGTTTCCCCATCAACTTGTCTCCTATGCACATGCTACCACTTTACTCCACAATTTCTGCTGCCTGTTCCTGCTCACTGCGTCCCTGCTTCCGCAGGCGCCCGATCATTTCTTCGTCTCTCCTCCGCTTCCTCAAGAGCCTTCCGAGCTACCTCCGCGTCGGACCCCGCCATCCACCGGGAGATCATCCCCCTGGGAAACAGAGTGACCGTTCCTTCCCCTTTCGCGAAGTCAAGCGGCTCCTCGGATCGCCCCGGCAGCGTCGTCAACCGGCCCGCAGCGACTTTCTCCAGCACTGCCCGCGCCCTCTCGTTATCGTATTTCGCAAGGGCAAAGATCGTGCTCCGCCGGACAATCGCATCCGAATCCCTCACTGCTTTCGTCAGAATGTCCAATGCCCTTTCGTCCTTCGTCTCGCCCAGCCTGTAAGCAACGAGGCTCCTATTGGCCGGAAAGGGCGATGCAAATGCCTCCGAGGCCAACAACATCATCCACTCCCGAATCTGGTCACTCGTTTTCCCGTGACGCTCCATCTCGTGCTGGGTGAATATAACCCTCGCGGCTCCTCTTCGAGCCGCCGGGTCCTCCGAATCAGCCGCGAGCCTGAAAGCCTTGTCCAGCTTCTTTGCCGGCGCCTGATCGAAATAGAAATTGACCAGAAACTGCACTCGGTACCAACTGCCCCAGCTCATTGGCAGGGCACCCATGATCCGAAAAAGCGTCGAGAACCTCTCCTCATCTTTCTTCAAAGAAGAGCGTATGAATTCTATCCTTGCCCTGTCAGCAGCCTCTCTGTCTTCTCTGCCCCGCCCAAAACCTCGCCCGGCCTTCTCAAGCCCTTCGGCGAAACCCCGCGGCACAACTTTACTCAGTCTCGCCTGCGCCATCTTGCCAATCCGCTCGCGACGAAGCGTGGACGCAATTTCTTTCTTCGGATAGGAAATCCTACGCTCCGCCAGCCAGTCCGCGAGCCAATACCGGCTTTTGGACGTCAAATAGGCATCGCCGCTCCACCCTTGTGGCCAACGCAAATGCGTTGCGTGATGATAGCTCACCATCGCCAGGCAGTCTTTCCGCTGGTAGAACTCAAGTGTATAATCACCGGAGCACTCGCACTGTTCCTTAAGCCGCGAGAACTTCAAACGCTTCGCGAAGTCGAGAATTTCCTTGCCGCCCTTGACCTCGATCAGGGTCTCCTCTTGTTCGCTATCGCTGCGGTACGGTCCCCCGCGGCGTACCCGCACGCGATCCGCCTTCGCCGCCAGCTCCTGGAGCCGTCGCGCCGCCCTCCGGGCTGCACGGCTTCGCATCCCGCCACACCCTACAACCAGTGCCAAACAAACCACAAGAACCGTTTTGCTCTTCATACGTCGTTTCTCCCGAGAAGCTGCGTCCTGCCATTCTGATCGCCGGGGAAACTCAAATGGCGAAGGTCGCGGGAAAAACCTATTTCTCCTCTGGCATAGTGAAGACTGCTCTTCGAGCCACGGCTTGTCCGAGCGTATTGGCGTCCGTGGACTCTATTTCCCCGCCGACGGGAAGACCGGCAGCTAACCGCGTGATCTTCACGTCAAGCGGCTTCAGAACCTTCGCAACATAAAGACACGTCGCATCCCCTTTCACAGACGAGCCGGTGGCAAGTACAGTTTCCTCGACCCCGCCCGCCTTGACCCTCTGCACCAAGTCATCTATCCGGAGCTTTTCCGGCCCGATCCCATCGAGCGGTGAAATCAGCCCACCCAGCACGTGATATACCCCGTTAAACTGCCCGGTTTCCTCGATCCGATACACGTCCTTGAAATCCTCCACGACACAGATCAACTTATGGTTTCGCTTGTCATCCGAGCAGATGCTGCAAAGCGTCTCTTCGGAGAGTCCCCCGCATTTTTCGCAGCGGCGAAGCCTCGTCGCGACCGCGCGAATCGCCTCCTGCGTTTCTTTCATCCCCTCCCCGCCCGCGTCGAGAAGATGGAAAGCGTACCTCCTGGCGCTCTTCTCACCCACACCCGGCAGTTTCTTGAACTCCGCTATCAA
>JABMQX010000752.1 GCA_013203085.1 bacterium
CGGAGAAGCTGCTCTCAAAACTCGCGGCTTTGCAGAAATATCGCGCCGATAGTGCAGTGCCCACGCCAGACAGCCCCCTGGGAAGGGATAGGCCACTCGACCAGCAAATCCTTTCTGCACAGGTGCTCGCCCTCAAGAATGTGGCCCCTGAACAGGTGCAAGCTCATCCTTGTGCTCGTTCTTTCCCTGGTTCGGTACCCGCCGATGCCAAGAGAGTCTCTCGCAAGGTTGAGATAAAGACCGACGTTCCCGGTTGGCATAACTCTGGCAGGTACGGCAATCCTCGTAGCCCATATTGGCACTCGACGGGACTCTATGCCATCGCAGGCAAGGTGATTTCAGTCACAGTCCCCGAGTCAGTGACCGACAAAGGCCTTCACCTTCGGATCGGTTGCCACAGCGATCAACTATGGCGAAGAGGGTCCTGGTCCCGGGCGCCAGATATTTGCGTCCGCTATCCGATCACCGAAAGTCAGACCAAAGCCGCCAGCGCTTTTGGGGGACTGGTCTATATCGAGTCTCCACCAGAACTCAAGGTGCCTGACTTTCCTGCCAAGATCGATGGTGCCGTTCTGGCTCCCTACTATGTTCACGGGAGAACGGACCCGACAGAATGGCGTGCCTCGATCCGGAATTATCCGGCCCCCTGGGCCGAACTCCAAACCAGCAAGGTCACACTGACTTTGCCGTCAAAGGATGTCCGCAACCTCGACGATCCCAAAGGACTCATGGATTTCTGGGATCGCATCATGGACTGCTATGCGGAACTGCTTGGCCTGTCGCCTCAAAGACGTCGTATCGAACGCTTCGTTTCCGACGTTCAGATCAGCGCAGGTTACATGCACGCCGGGTACCCACTCATGACAATGCTCGATATCACCAGCACTATGGTTGACAAGGACCGCATCCGGGCCAACGGGCACCATGGTGTATGGGGTCTGTTCCACGAGATCGGGCACAACCATCAGAGTCGCGACTGGACTTTTGCCGGAACCACAGAAGTCACCGTGAACCTTTTCTCACTTTATGTCATGGAGAAGATCTGCGGATTGCCCATAGGCGGTCATCCCCGTGTCGAAGAACGCTCAAGACTAAGAAGCATGAAAGACTACTTCGCAAGCGGATCGGATTTCGAGAAGTGGAAGTCCGACCCGTTCCTCGCCTTGGCCATGTACATCCAGATGCAAGAGGAGTTCGGCTGGGAACCGTTCAAGAAGGTATTTACCGAGTATCGCGAACTCCCCGATGATGAGCGACCACAGACTGACGACCAAAGGCGAGACCAATGGATGGTGCGCTTCTCCAGGACTGTCGGACGAAACCTGGGACCGTTCTTCCAGGCCTGGGGCGTGCCCACAAGCGAGAAAGCAAGAACCTCCATCGCGGACTTGCCTGTCTGGATGCCGGACGACATTCCTGCAAGGTAACCCGTGGTCAAACCTCAAAGTCCCGAATGTTTCTGCATCCCCTGAGAGCATTCTCATCGGGAAGCACGCTTTTGCCACCGCCGACTGCGGATTCCGTGAGGGGCCGTACCGCGGAAGACAGCGTCCGGCCGCGCAAGGTTACCGCATTTGGCCGGTGCAGCAGAACCCTGTTAAACGTGGTAGGTTGCTCTTGCTGCAGCGTTCACCCCGCCACAGGCCTCACAAGGAGCATTTGAATCCCGACACACAAGGAGAAATGACTGGTGAGAGTTATTATTGCTGACCGCCGGTGTTTCATTCTGTCTTCTGTATTCCTTGCTGTGATCCTTACGGCCGCCCTTGCCGCGGAGCCGGAAGACATCCTGATCGCTGACTTCGAGGGCACGGACTACGGCGATTGGGAGGTGACCGGCGAGGCCTTTGGTCCGGGTCCGGCCAAGGGCACACTGCCGAACCAGATGAAGGTCAGCGGGTTTAAGGGCAAGGGGCTGGTCAATAGCTATTTCAACGGCGATGGTACGAAAGGAACGTTGACGTCACCTCCCTTCAAGATCAAACGGAAATACATCAACCTCCTTGTCGGTGGTGGCAAGTATCCGGGCAAGACATGCATCAACCTGATCCTCGACAACAAGGCAGTCCGCACTGCGACCGGGCCGAACGATGAGCCGGGCGGGAGCGAGCGACTCGATTGGCACTCCTGGGACGTGGCCGAGTTGATCGGCAGAACCGCTCTCATTCAGATCGTGGACCAGCGTGGCGGAGGCTGGGGGCACATCAACGTTGACCACATCGTTCAGAGCGATCGCAACGACAAGTAGGGCCGGCCAAGCGGGAGATCGTCATAGGACGACGGTACCTCCACCTTCCCGTGAAAAACGACGCCCCGATGCGGAGGATGCGGTTCGTAGTGGATGGTCAGACGGCCCGTGAGTTCGACATTGAGTTGGCCCACGGGGAACAGGATTTGTGGGTCTTTAGCGATATGGCCCCGTTCGAAGGGAAAAGACTGAAGATCGAAGTCGACCGCCTGCCCGCTGATTCCGAAGGGCTGTCAATGATCTTCCAGTCCGACGAACTCCCCGGCGCTGATCAATTGTACAAGGAAAAATACCGGCCACAATTCCATTTCTCGTCGCGTCGTGGCTGGAACAACGACCCCAATGGTCTGGTGTACTACAAGGGCGAATATCACCTCTTCTATCAGCATAATCCCTACGGCTGGGAATGGGGCAACATGCACTGGGGGCACGCCGTGAGCCCAGACCTCGTGCATTGGAACGAGCTTCCGATCGCGCTCTATCCGCAGCGGTACGGCGACTGGTGTTTTTCCGGAAGCGCCGTGGTGGATAAGGACAATACCGCCAATTTCAAAACGGCGGACGAAGCTCTGACGCAGCCTTTCACAAGAGAGACGGTAAACCGGCGCTGACGCATGCAGAGAAGATCCCTGGGCTTCTCGGGACATCACGCACGGCGTCTGGCGAGAACACCGGATTGTCAACTTCACTCCGCGTGAAACGCGTTTGCGAGCTTTTCGGGAGAGTCACCAGCTATAGTGGACTATCTGAGCGATCGTTGCGCGTACGCACATTATTTTGATGTTCTGCTGGAAAACCGTTTGCTCAGACCCGCTGGGTGTGCTTCCCGATGAATGACTTACCAGCCGTTCGCCCCGACGACTCCCGAGATCGGACCAGGCGCAAGCAGGACTCTCTTTCATGAGAGATCGCAATTGACACATCAGCTCCCAAAGCCCATCATCTTCGAGAGTCGAACAGATCGAACCCGCCATCGCGAAAAAGATAATGCGTCGCTTTTCACGAAGACAGAAACAGCGGTAGCGACAGTCAGGAACAGCGGGGAGATGCGAGAGCGTTAGGATCACACTTTGATGAGAGAGAGGACAGGCAGTCATGAGAGAGAAAGGCCAATTCTTTACAATGTGTGTTGGTTTCTTGGCAATGTTGTGCATCTTGTCTGTGGCAAGGGCTGGGCCGAACTCGGCAGAACGAGAAGCCAAGGAGATCCTGGATGCCGCCGGGGTTCGAGGGGGGCTGATTGTCCACGTGGGATGTGGTGACGGGAAGTTGACGGCCGCCCTCCGCGTAAGTGAAAGCTATACGGTTCATGGACTCGAAGCGGACCCAGCCAAGGTTGCCGAGGCGAGAAGCTATATTCTGACGCAGGGAATCTACGGGCCCGTTTCTGTTGAGAAGTATTCGGGATCGGTACTTCCGTACGCGGATAATCTAATTAACCTGGTTGTCATGCAGGATGCGGGCAAGGTTCCCATGGACGAGGTGATGCGAGTCCTGGCTCCTGGGGGAGTAGCCTGCGTTCGGAACAACGGCAAGTGGGAAAAGACCGTCAAAACTTGGCCCGACAATATTGACCACTGGACTCATTTTTTGCATGACGCCAGTAACAACGCGGTTGCCAAAGATTCTGTCGTCGGACCACCTCGAAGTCTCCAGTGGGTTGCACCGCCATTGTGGCTCCGAAGCCATGAAACACCGTCCGGGATTCAATCACCTGTCTCGGCTGCTGGCCGATTGTTCTACTTCTTTGACGAAGGGCTCATCGGCATCACTGACGAGCGTCTGCCGGCTCGTTGGTCGCTTGTTTGCAGAGACGCTTTCAACGGCAAGCTACTTTGGAAGCGGCCGCTCGAGCGTTGGGGCTGGCGCGAGTGGAGCCTGGCACGATACCAGGGCAAAGACTGGACAAGGTTGCGCGCAGCGAGAACGGATGTGCCTCCTCAAAATCAGCGCCGAATCGTTGCCGATGGTGACCAGCTCTATGTAACGCTTGGGTATCGAGCTCCTATGTCAATCCTGGATGCGGCCACGGGCGCTACCATTGCTACGGTCGAAGAGACGCGGGACACGCGTGAGATCCTGGTCAGTGACGGCATCGCTGTTGCTTACACTCAACAAGTGCCGGAAGGCGTTATTCTGCGCAGGAAAGCTGAAGATGAATCTGGTGGTGCTTTGGTTGCTGTCCACTGCCAGAAGAAAAGCGTGGTTTGGAAAAAGCAGATCGGTGAAATCAAGCCTCTGATATTGGCGATTGACAACGGTCGGATCGTCTATCTGAGCGGGAAGGACCTGGTTGCACGTGCACTGAAGGATGGCGGCGAAATGTGGAGGATTCAACCGAGACTAACCGCACCGAGGACGCTCCTTACATTGGACGATGTTATCGTCATGCAAGGTGGAAGGTTCGTCGCCGCCTACAATGCGACTGATGGTGAGCTGCTCTGGCAAAAAACCGTGCCGCCGATCAGCGGAGGCGAAGGGGACGACCTGTTCGTAATCGACGGATTGGTTTGGCGTGGAATACTGAGCGTGGACGACAGTGAGAAGCCTGTACGCAAAAGCCCGAATGCGCTGGTCATCGGTTGGGATCTTCGCTCGGGCAAGGAGAAAAAACGGGTTTTTGTCAAGAACCTGCGAAGTCCGGAACATCACCACCGTTGTTATCGCAACAAGGCAACCATCCGGTATCTCATCAGTTCGTACGAAGGTGCTGAATTCCTCGATTTTAAGGCGGACAACCATTCCCAGAACAACTGGCTACGTGGTGCATGCAAATTCGGAATGATGCCATGTAACGGCATGCTTTATGTCCCACCGGATCAGTGTTTCTGTCAACCCGGCGCCAAACTGCTGGGCTTTACCGCCGTTTTGGCCGGACCGGAGGTTGACCCAGAACCGATTGCCGATGAACTGCGTCTCGAGAAGGGACCTGCTTACGGAGTCCGCCCCAGGCGGCATACGGAATCCAGCTCTGAGGGCGACTGGCCGACGTACCGACACGATGCACGTCGCAGCAGCTCGACCCCTACTCGTATCCCGACTGATATCGCGGTCCATTGGAAGATCACGCTGGAAGGCACGCCGACAGCCCCAGTGGCTGCTGCCGGTAAGGTGTTTGTTGCCAAATCGGATGCGCACACCCTATATGCGTTGGATATGACAAGTGGTGAAGTACTATGGCAGTTTACTGCAAACGGGCGTATCGACTCCCCTCCCACGATCTACCGAGGAATGGTGCTCTTCGGATCGAAAGACGGACATGTGTATTGTCTGCGGGCATCGGATGGCCAACGCGTATGGCGCTTCCTGGCGGCTCCAATCGATCGGCGAATTGCCTATTTTGATCAGGTCGAGTCAACCTGGCCGGTTCACGGCAGCGTTCTTATAGATAACGGCACAGTGTACTTCACGGCCGGACGCTCTACATATCTGGACGGTGGAATCTGCGTTTATGGGCTCGAACCGGCTACAGGGCGAATTCTCCACAAAGCTATTTTGAAAGGACCAAACCCGTTCATGAAGGGTGGCCGTGACGTCGCTTTCTTTATCCTTGGCGCCAATTCGGATGTGCTGGTCAGCGAAGGTGGCTTCATTTACATGCGTCAGAAGAAGATGACCCCTGAATTGAGGGAGATTAAAGCGGAGGTTTTATCGAGCAAAGGCGCTCAAGATGTGGGTCTCCATATCTTCTCAACATCGGGCCTGTTGGAGGGCTCCTGGTACAACCGTACGTTCTGGATGTACTCGAAGCGATGGCCGGGCTTTCAATTGGCGAATCAGGCCTCGAAGACTGGACAGCTCCTTGTAGTCGACGACGAGAAGACTTACGCCGTCCGCATGTTCTATCGTCGAAACGTGCACAGCCCCATGTTCTTCCCAGCCAAGGAAGGGTATATGCTGTTTGCCGACCTGAATACGAACGAGCCGCAGATCGTTGGTGAGCAAGGTTCAAGTGAGCCGGTCAAATGGTTGCCTCAATCCGGTTACTCACGCGGACGCGGCGATGAGATGCGAAAGCTGGGAAGCAAGGCATTTGGCTTAGATAAAATGATCGGCTATACGCGAGCGGAACCACCGGCCTGGGCGCAATGGCTGCCGGTGCGAATCCGTGCCATGGTGAAAGCAGGCAATGCTCTATTCGTGGCTGGCCCGCCGGACGCTCTCGATCCGGATGATCCACTGGGTGCATTCGAAGGCCGAAAAGGTGCTGTGCTATGGGCGGTGTCGGCCAAAGATGGCAAGAAGCTGGCAGAATATAAGCTCGAAAAGACGCCGGTCTTCGACGGCATGGCCGCGGCCCGCGGGCGCCTGTACATTGCTTGCCAGGACGGGAGCATCCTATGCATGCAATAGGCCGCTGCGCTTCCGGAGGCCTACCGTAGATGATGCGGCTGGCGATGTCCCTTCCGAGATCGTCCGTCCCGAGGAGATGATCCTTCGATGGAGGAAGTGTGATCGCCTGAAGGTCGGTTTTCCTCGCGTCAGCCGGTGAGATCACTGGCGCAAGAATCGCCACA
>JABMQX010000753.1 GCA_013203085.1 bacterium
ATTGATAAGGTATATGTGTGTGTGCATAATGACGGAGACAACTGCGATTGCCGCAAACCCAAGCCCGGAATGCTCCTTCAGGCGGCACAAGAATGGAACATTGACCTCGCCGGGTCCTACATGGTCGGCGACCGCTGGAAAGACATCGAAGCCGGCGAGCGAGCCGGATGCACCACTATTCTCGTGAGAAGTCCTTTTTCGGAAGAGCAGCCGGAAGGCAGAATTGTCCGAAGCGCTTTTAGCGCCGCGAGCCTTCTGGAGGCTTCGGAGATCATATTGTCGAGGGAAGGAGACGCTAAATGAGAATGTTCGTTGACTCTGCAAACCTGGAAGAAATCGAAGAGGCTTTCAAAAGGGGTTTCCCCAGCGGAGTCACAACCAATCCATCCATCCTCTCCCGTGAAAAAAAGTGCGACTTCAAAGAACACATCCGAAAGATTATGGATGTCATCCGAAAATACGGCCCCGATAAGCCACTTAGCGTCGAAGTCTTCGCCACGGACCCCGCTGAGATGATCAGACAGGCGGAAGATTTCGCAAAGGAGTTCAGCGACTATGGCGAGCTTTACATCAAAGTGCCGATCGGCTGGGACGAGCTGCGGGTCATCCACGACCTCCGAAAAAGCGGCATCAAAATCAATTGCACTTGTTGCATGTCGTTCAATCAAGCCGTCATGGCCGCCCTGGCAGATCCCGACTTCGTCAGCCTCTTCGCAGGAAGAATACGCGATGCCGGGTACGATGCGTTTCAGATCATCAGACAGACCAAAGAGGCTTTCCGCGAAGGCAATATCCGCTCCCAGATCATCGTCGGAAGCATTCGCCACATCATGGACGTCAATCAAGCTTTTCAAGCGGGCGCCGACATTGTTACTGTCCCGCCCAAGTTTTTCAGGCCGCTCGTGAGCAACCTTAAGACCGACGAAGCCGTCAAACAATTCCTGAGCGATTTCTCCAATTGGCTCAAGTGACAGTTTTGGCGGCGCTTCCTCCTCGCCGCAACCCCGGCGGGCTGAAAAAACTAAGACCATCGAGGTAGAATCGCAAAACGATAGATTGAATCAGCATGGCGCCTCGGAATTTCAGTTCCAAACGATTTCTCGACATCATTCTCTCTGCCGGCATCCTGGTCTTTTTTTCTCCGATTCTTCTGTTTCTGGCATTCGCCGTGAAAATCACTTCTCCCGGCCCCATCTTTTTCCTCGGCGAGCGCATCGGCCGAGGCGGTAACCCATTCCGCATGATAAAGTTCCGCACGATGGTCGGAGACGCGGAGAAACTCGGCCCCACCGTCACCGCTGAGGGCGATCCCCGCGTCACACGCATCGGACGCCTCCTCCGCCGAACGAAGCTCGACGAGCTGCCCACTCTCTCCAACGTCCTGCGAGGCGAAATGAGCATCGTCGGCCCCCGCCCGGAGACCGCCCCTTGGATTGCCCTTTACACACCCGAAGAACGCAGGGTTCTCCTCCTCCAACCGGGCATCACCAGCCTCGCAACAGTTCAGTACCGACATGAAGAAAAACTCCTTTCCGGAAAGAACATCGAGGAGGCTTACCCGCCGATTATGAAGGACAAGCTCCGAATCGAGCAGGAATACCTCCGAAGCCGATCCTTCCTCGCCGACCTGAGGATTATCACCTTGACAATTCTCGCTCTATTCCAGAAGCATACACCAGAACCAAACGGCCCTCTTTCCCAATTGCCCTTTTCAGGAAACAGCAAGGTATCGCCAACCAGAGCGCCAAAGGTGAGACGACATTACGAATGAAAGTTCCCTATTCCCGACCGCACTTGACGGACGCCGAAATATCGGAGATGGTTGAGACCCTCCGGTCCGGCTGGCTCACCACCGGCGGAAGGACCCACAAGCTCGAAAAAGAGTTCGCTGCATTCTGCGGCACAAAGCACGCCGTAGCCGTTTTCTCCTGCACGAACGCCCTGCACCTCGCCCTCCTTGCCGTTGACTTCCGCCCCGGTGACATCGCCGTTCTTCCCACATTGACCTTCGGCTCAACCGCCAACGTCGTCATCCACGCCGGGGGAATTCCGCTCTTCGTTGATTCCGACCCGAAGACCCTTTGCATGGACCCCGAAAAGGTGGAGTCCTCCCTCCAGCGGCTCTCTCAAGGAGAAACTGTTTCGGGCGTGCGCTCTCCTCTCGACCGCGTCAAAGTGATTATGCCCGTTCATTACGCCGGGCAGATGGCTGACTCCGATCGAATGAGAAAGATCGCTGACCGATTCGGCATGAGACTCATCGAGGACGCCGCGCACGCTAACCCCTCGCGATACCGTTCCTCTCCCGGAGCACCTTGGCGCAGGTGCGGCGAAACCGCTGACTTGACCTGCTTTTCCTTTTACGCGAACAAATGCATCACCACTGGCGAGGGCGGAATGGTCGTCACCGATAACGACGACTGGGCCCACAAAGTCCGCCTTATGAGGCTCCACGGCATCGCTAAAGACCACTCTCTGTCCACCTCGTCGTGGGAATATGATATAGTCCTGCCCGGATTCAAATGCAACATGATGGACTTGCAGGCGGCTATCGGCATCCACCAACTCCGGCGCCTTCATCAGTTGTGGGGCCGCCGAAAGGAGATCGCCGCCGCTTATGACAGGGCCTTCGCCGACGTCGCTGCAATTGAAACGCCGACGATCCTGCCGGGTCGCGTTATGTCCTGGCACATGTACGTCATTCGGTTAAGGCTGGAGAAGCTCAGCATAGATCGCCGCCGGTTTATTCTTGAGCTGGATCGCCTCGGCGTCGGCACGACTGTCTGCTGGAAACCGGTCCACATGCATCCTTACTACAGAGAACGTTTCGGATTCACGGAAGGAGATTTCCCTGTCGCCTCAGGGGAGTTCAAGCGGGCGATCTCTCTCCCGATTTTTCCTTCCATGACCGATGAGGAACTAAACAAGGTCATTGAAAGCGTTGGATCAGTGGCGGAAAAGCATCGCCTCTGACCGGGGGGGGAACCCTAAGGTGACCAAGCTTCGCCGAAAACTGAGAAGTCCCCGATACTACTTCTTCGGCTCTTTCCGGGCGAGCCAGATACTCTGGCGTGTTCTTATTGACTCTGCTTGCCTGGCTTTATCTCTCACCATCGGATTAGCTATTTGGGCCGTCTTCAAAGAACCCAAAGGTATCGCAGGGACGTTCAGCGGATACTACGGAATTCAGATGGCCAACTTCGTGCCCATCTATATCATCGCCCTCCTGAGCGTCGGCATTTATCGAAGCATCCCTTCCTACGCATGGAAAAGAAAAGCCTATGGCATCCTCAAGGGCACTGTCCTGGGCCTTCTTATCTACACATCCTGGACCCGTTTTGTCTTCAATGCCCCTGTCGCCGGACGCGCCGGAAGCATTATCGGCTCATTTTTCGCCTTTGGCATTCTCTCTGCCCTCCGCTTCGTCAGCGCCTGCGTACAAACGAAGTTTTCCATCATCAAAGTTGACGGCACAGCCCGCCGGCGGATCAACACCGTCCTTGTCGCTGGCGGAGCCGGGTACATCGGCTCTGTCCTCGTCAGAGCCCTCCTCAGAAAAAGATATAAGGTGCGGATTCTCGACATGCTTGCCTACGGGCGGTCTTCCATTCAGGAACTCCTTGATGCAAAGCAGGTCGAGCTTATCGAAGGGGACCTCCGAAGGGTGGATTCCGCTGTCGCTGCCTTGAGGGGAGTGGATTGTGTCGTCCACCTCGGCGCTATCGTCGGCGACCCCGCCAGCGACCTCGACTCAGAAGCGACCATCCAGATCAACTGGAACGCCACGAGAATGCTCGCCGATGCCGCTGCCGCTCTCGGCGTCTGGCGATTCATCTTCGCCTCCAGTTGCAGCGTTTACGGTTACTCGGAGACCGTCGTGGACGAAGACTCCATTCCCCAGCCTGTCTCCCTCTACGCGGCTTCTAAACTCGATGCAGAGGACGCCGCCCTCAACTGCCCCGGGGACACCTGCGTCACCGTCCTGCGGCTCGCAACCGCTTTTGGATACTCCTATCGTCCCCGCTTCGACCTCGTCGTCAACTTGCTCACCGCCAAGGCCGTCGCCGATGGGGAGATCGCTATTTTCGGCGGCCAACAATGGCGACCCTTCGTGCACATCAACGATGTCATTCGCGCCATCATACTGTGCATGGAAAGCCCCGAATACCTCATCTCTCGCCAGGTTTTCAACGTCGGCGAGAATTCCCTCAACGTTCGGCTCGCCGAGCTCGGCGAAACAATCGGGAAAGTCATCCCCGGCACGAAGGTCAATATTCAGCCGGAGAGCCGCGACAATAGGAGCTATCGGGTATCTTTTGATAAGATTCGTGACCGCCTCGGCTTCCAGTGCCAGTTTACCCTCGAACAAGGGATTGCCGAGATGGCGCGCGCCCTGAAGAACGGCGAGGTCCGAGATTACCGCGACCCCAAGTACAGCAACATTGACATGCTGTCTTCTTCTCTTGAGACAATCCTCAACCTTCCGCAGCCCGAACCTTCCGCAACCATCAGATTTATCAGCACTGCCCAGACAGCCAACCCGAAGCAAAAGTCCCCATTCGCCCCGGCAGGCTGAGCACTGCGCTGCTGACGGAGTTGAGTGCACGCGAGGCCCTTGAAAACCGCAGATAAACGCAGATGCACGCTGTTCAATCTCGCTGATTTCGACATCTCTTGTCTTTATCAGCGTTCATCAGCGGTTGACGTCTCCTCAATCAAACGGACTCACCGTTTCCGCCAAGCTTCGCCTGCGTTGTCGTGTCGGAAATGGCACTGGAAAGCCCGTACAACACCATGAACGCAAGCAGCACAATGACGACCCCGATTAGCGTGTGCGG
>JABMQX010000754.1 GCA_013203085.1 bacterium
CGACGTCCGGCTGTCAAGTCACTGCGCCGCCACCTGGCCATGCACGCGGACCTATGGCGACTGTCTCAAGAGAAGGTGGTTCTTCTGGAGAAGGAGCTGCAGGAGGCACTGAAGCCTTTCGAAACGACGGTGAAACGATTGCAGACGGCCCCGGGTGTGGGGACCATCACGGCAGCGACATACGTGGCCGTCCTGGCGACGCCGCAACGGTTTCCGGACAGCAGTCGTGTAGCCAGCTACATCGGGCTGGTCCCATCCACCTATGACACCGGTGAACGACGCTGTCACGGGCACATCACCCGGCGAGGCTCCGGCGAATTGCGGGCCATGCTGTGTGAGGCGGCCCACCACGCGGCGAGAAGGCAGAATCCCCTCAACCCGTACTGGTCGAGGATTTGCACCAAACAGGGGTACAAGAAGGCCGTGGTGGCCATTGCCCATCGTCTGGCCCGGATTCTTTATCAAATGTGGCGTAAGGAGGAAGCCTTTGATGTCACGAAACTGAATGTGGTCCCCGAAGAACGTCGCCGCAGCAAAACGTATTACTGGAGAATGCGGAGAACGGAAGAACAACACGCCGTAGCCTGATAGAACAAGAGGATGCCTCGACTCGCGGCGCCAAAACACCCCCGAAGGGAATCAAGTAAGGGGTCGCAGAAGACAACGCGTCTTTCCAGCACTCCCTAACATCTGGCGGCGACCCCTGGTACGCGCCCTGACCTCCAAACAAAGGTCTTCTGTACGCCGCCACCGGCACGATGGTGTGAGGCCAAGGACCTCGAATAGACGGGTGGAGGGAGTTGGAAGATACGTCCGCTAAGCGGCTCATCCTCACATGGATCTCGTGTAGGAATGGAGAGGAATCATATAATGAATGAAGTCTGAAAAAAGCCCTTGACACCCGCTTTCATAGACGACTGCTTCCAAATGACGAAGAATGAACCGGGCTTGTTCTTTCGAGTTTTGCACGCATTATACGACATGGTAGCATGGACTGTGATTTGAACCCGGAGAACAGACGTTCTGGCATCACAATCCACACACGCTTCTCTCCAAAGCAATAAGTGAGGAAGAAACCATGAAGATCTCCAGAGGCTGGATGCTGTTAGGTGTCGTGTTGGCCCTGTTGGGCGCGGGACGACTTTTCGCCGAGGTGCCGGTCGCGATTAGAAACTTCGTGCCGCAGGGTAGGCTCGATGCTGCGGAGAATCCGGCGAGAACTGTTGAGGCCAATCAAGAGGCGTGCTCGCCACTCCCGGCACGCGGAGCGGCCAGCAGTCAGCCAGCGAAGAGCTGGGAAGAGGCGTTCGTCAGCGGCAATGGGCACATGGGCGCGATGGTCTTTGGGCAGCCGATTCACGAGACCATCGTCGCCAATCACTGCCGGCTGTTCCTGTCACTAGGCACCCGCGAGATCGTGCCCGACATGGCTCAGTACCTGCCGGAGGTCCGACGGCTCATCTGCGAGAAGGGCTACGGCCAGGCCTACAAGTTCATGCTCGATAGGGCAAAGGAGCAGGGGTTCCCAGGATTGAGCTGGACGGATCCATTCCATCCGGGCTTCGAACTCAAGATCGAGATGCCATCCAAAGGGGCAGTGAAGGACTATTTGCGGACGGAGGATTTCCAGACCGGCGAGGTCACGGTGCGCTGGAGCGATGACCAGGGGAAGTTTCGTCGTCGCCTGTTCATCTCGCGGCCGGACAACGTGATCGCGCTGTCAATTACAGGCCCCGCCGCTGGCGAGTTGAATTGCGATCTGTTCATGGTACCGATCAACCACAAGCTCATCGACTCGGTGATCAAGACGGAGAAGGAATGGATCACCTGTCACAATGTATATGTGAAAGGGAAAGGCGGCTATGACGGAGCAGTGCGCATTGAGACTAAAGGTGGTCAGGCGCTGAGTGATGGGCGGAAGATCACCGTCTCGGGCGCCGATGAAGTGCTGGCGCTCATGCGCATCGATCCCTACAAGAAGCTGGAGGACAGCTCCGTCCGATGCACCAAAGCCGACCTGGCAGAACTCCCAGCGGACTACCACGCGCTCTTCCAGCCGCATGCCAGGGCCCACGGTGAAATCTTCAACCGCGTGGCGCTGGACCTGGGCGGAGGAGCCGATCGCGATCTGCCCACTGAGGTGCTGCTCGACCGCGCGGCGAAGGAAGGGCGCCCCCCAATGGCACTTCTGGAGAAGATGTATGACGCAGGCCGCTACATGTTCATCTGCGCCAGCGGTGAGCTGGCGCCGAACCTCCAGGGCATCTGGACCGGTACTTGGCGGCCGGCCTGGTCGGGAGATTTTACGCTTGACACGAACCTCCAAGCGGCCGTCGGCTCGGGTCTGAGCGCGAACATGCTCGAGTGCATGGAGGGGTACTTCCGGCTGATCGAGTCGTTCGTGCCCGACTGCCGCGAGAACGCCACGAAGATCTATGGCTGCCGCGGCATTCTGACCAATTCGCGGGCGTCGAACAACTGCCTGCTACTGCACTGGGGGAACGGCTGGCCGGGCCAGTTCTGGACGGCAGGGGCCGGGTGGCTGACGCATTGGTTCTACCACTACTACCTCTACACGGGCGACAAGGAATTCCTGGCCAAACGGGCGGTGCCGCTCCTTAAGGAGGCGGCGCTGTTTTACGAGGACTTCCTGTTCGTGGATGAGACGAGCAAGTATCGCTTTAGTCCGTCCTTCTCGCCGGAGACAGAAATGGGCGACAACTCCACGATGGACATCGCCGTGGCCAAGGAGGTGCTCACGAACCTGATCGCCGCCTGCGAGGAGTTGAAGATCGAGCAGGAGAACGTGCCGAAGTGGAGGGCGATGCTGGCGAAGATGCCGCCGTACCGGATCAACGAGCAAGGAGAGCTTTCGGAGTGGGGTCTGCCGGGGCACCGGGAGCACTACGGCCACCGCCACCACTCCCACCTTTACCCGGTTTTCCAGAGTCACGAGCTCACCCCGGAGCAGACGCCGGGGCTTTGGAAGGCTGCTCAAGCGGCGGTGCTGAAAAAGATCAACTCCAACGGGGAGCAGTCCTCATTCGGACGCATGCAGGCGGGGCTTTCGGCGGCGTATCTGCGGATGGGCGAGGAGGCGTACGGCCGGCTGGCGATCATGGCCGTGCGCAAGTCCATGTATACGAGCCTGATTACGTCGCACGAGCCCAACCAGCGCATCTTCAACGTGGACGGCAATGGCTCGATTCCCGAACTGGTGAACAATATGCTGCTCTTCTCCTGGCCGGGGAAACTGGATCTTCTGCCCGCTTTGCCACAGGCGTGGCCCAGGGGTAGCATCCGCGGAATCCTGGCCCGCGGGCAGATCAGGATCGACCGGCTGGAATGGGACAAGCCCGCCGGGCGGATCCTTCTGGAGCTGACCTCCAAAATCAATCAGACTGTCGCGGTGCGTCTACCCAACAGCAAGAACATCAAGTCCATCCGGGTCACGCGCGGTGCAGCCGAGGTGAAGGAATCGGCGCGCGGTGCCAACTGCCGGGAGTTGACCCTCCCGGCGCGCGAAACCGTGGCCACAGAGTTGACATTTTTAACCGACCCAGGTTTGCCCACCGAAACATCGCACAGGAACTGCCAAACGGAGACCAAAACCAGTGTCTGGCGGCTCTGCCGCCAAGGAAGTGGTTTCGATTATTGCCTCTCGAAATTCCAGAACTGCGTCATCTTGGCAAATAGGGTCACCGACTGTTGCCAGAAAAGAGCAATGACAGGTCCTATGACCTGCTTGAGAAGGATACAACCTCGTACGAAAAGAGGTGCTTTCTAACCGGTAAAATTCTTTCCCACGATCTTGGGCAAAGTCTGTGTTCGTAGCCTGCTGCAATATCGCGGATTACAAACAGCTGAGGGCTCTTTTCGCCGGTAAAACTGACCCTATCCGGAATGCTCCGACCTTTCCTTTGCCTCCAAGCACATGTTCCTCATCCTGAGCACTCCGGATAGGATCCTATACGAATAGTAGCGAAAACGGCAGATTCGCAACTGTTGAAAGGCTATCGTTCCCTTTTGGTTCCGGGAATCCCAGAAGGTATTTTGGCTCGCCCAGTCCAGGGACAGCCAACACACGATTGCCGAGCTCATCTCGACTTCCTGAGCCGCACTGTCCGCTCGGCTGTGTCCCCTTCGCGAATGGTGACGTTGAGGGATTCATCCTCGTATCCGAGTGCGCTGACCGTCACGCGGTATTCGCCCGTGGAAAGGTTGGGAGTGATGGTTACTCCTTCTTCCTCAGTGTCCTCGGCATCGGGGCGGAAGGCCGGCAGCCAGTAGTTTCCCTCCTCATCCAGGACCTTCGTTTGTGCTCCCGGGACAGGGTACCCTCGATCATCAATCGCCCTGACAATAAGCGTCCCCCCCGCAGGCAGAACAAAGTCAGCTCTGTTATCACCTCCGGCAACAACGCTCACCTTCTTCGTTGCCGGAGCGTACCCTTTCGCCTCCACCGAGATCGTGTACTCGCCGGGGGTTAGCGCGGCCGTTTCATACCCACCCTCCGGGGTGAGGTTGATGTTCTTCGCATAGACAATCGCGCCATTGGAAGCTCTCGCTGATAGAAATATCTCCTGGACCGGCCGTGAAGGATCGCTTCCGGTGACCGACCCCTGAAGAGTCGTGCCCGTGCTGAGGAAAAAATCAAGGTCTGAGGGACCTTGAGAATTCTCCACCTCCGCGGTCGTTCCCTGCGGCGCATAGCCTTCCTTCGATGCGACAACGAAGTACACCCCATCTTCAACGGCCGAAAGGCTGTACCTGCCTTCCGAGTCCGTTTTGTCTGAAGGGGGCCTGAACCTGAACCCCGCACTCTTAAGAGAGCGTGCTTCCCAAAGGCTCGTGACTCGCCTCGGTTGAAGAGCTACCTTCGCTCCTTCGATCGGCTTTCCTGTTTCGGCGTCAACAACTCTGCCGGTGACGCTGCCCTCGGGAAGCTCAAAGTTTTTCTCGACATCCGCGTTGGCCAACAGGATTTCCGTTAGCAGGGGTACACTTACGACGATGAGCGTATATCCGCCGGGCTTAAGGTTGCCAATTTCGTAATAGCCGTCTGCATCTGTGTGAACCTCGCGCTGCAAGTAGCGATTTGTGCCGGCGACGGTCTTCGTGGAGCTAAGAAACAGGATTTCCAGTCCCGGTTGCGGCTCGCCCCCACTGGTGACCTTTCCATAGACTTTCAGCGATCCGCCGACAACAATGTCCAGCCGGGTCTCTTTACCCTCCTCAATCTGGACGTAATAGTTCTCGGAGTCAATTCCCCTCGCTGCTGTTCTTGCGTGCGACGCATTCACGAGATACTTCCCCTGTTTCAAGCCGGTTATGGCATAATTGCCTTCCTCATCGCCCTTTGCGCCTTTCTGCATAAGGGCGCTTGCGGCGCCGACGTGGGCATCCGCCACGGGCTTCCCAGTATGATCCCGTACGGTTCCGACCAGGCTCCCGCCCTGAGAAAGCTTGATGATGAGGTCTTCGACCGCTTCGTTTTCCTCCAGCATCACGTCGTCCATCGTCTCATCTGGAAAGTCCGGCGCCGATACGGTGAGAAAGTATGTCCCCGACTTAAGCTTGGTGAACTGGAAGTGTCCCTTTGGGTCGGTCTCGTTCACGGTCCCTCCGAAGAATGGCGTGAACGCATCAGGATCGCGGGGGCCAACTCGTAGTCTCACCGTCACGCCAGCGATGGGCTGCAAATCCGCCTCTGCCACAACAGTTCCCGATATACTCGCCCCTTCAAGCAGTTGAAACTCCACCCCTTGCGTGATTTCCCCCTTTATGACGTCCACTGTCCGCTCAGCCGGGCCGTAATCGCCGTGCCGAGCCTCCAGGGTGAATGTGCCCGAGGGAAGACCGCCAATCTCAAACTCCCCTTTCGCGTCGCTCGTGGTAAGAGCGTCCGCGTACATTTCAAATACTGCCATACGCGTCTTCTGGACGATCTTGGCTCCTTCGATCGGTCTGCCGATGGCGTCCACAACGCGTCCGTAGATGCCTCCGGCTGGCTGCTGCTGGATCACCACGCCTGTCGTTGTCTTCTCCAACTCGACCTTAATCCCTTCTGCGGACGACTGAGCGTATCCTTCCGCCATCGAGAACAGCGTGTACGTCCCTGTCTCGAGGCCGGAGACGCGAAACTTCCCTTCCGGATTCCAGAACGCTTTTCCTTGCTGGGGCAGATAGATTGTGTTATCGCGAAGATGTTCGAACGAGGCGTCGTAGCGCGATCGCTTGATCCTGAACAGGTCCAGGGGCTCATTTGTAACGGCATCCACGACTTTCCCTTCAATGGCGCCGCCAAGAAGCATCGTGACAACAATATCCTTTTTCGGGCGGCTGAATCGCTTCTGCACAGGGACATAATCTTCCTTCGATACGAACAGGATGTATTCTTTCTCATCCGGACATCGAAAGCCGAACTTCCCTCCCTCGGTCGTGTAAGTCCTCACGATGCGAGGAGGGGCAAACAGATTGGCCCCAACCTGCGCTCCTTCGAGCGGCTTGCCCGCCTTGTCAACCACTTTGCCAGCAATATCGAAGTCCTTGACTTCGTCAGGTTGCTCGCTGATTTCGGGCGCAGGCCCGGGAGGGAGATCTTCTTTTCGCTCGCTCTCGGCCACGGAATCATCCTTAGGACGCAATGTCGGGCGTTCGGCGCGAGGAGCGGTTGTCCGACTCCTGTCAGTGCCTTTTGGAACGAAGTAGATAAGCGCTCCCCCCAACAAGATGGCGGCGCCAACGCCGATAGCAATTTTTGTCTTAGCTGTCACGATCAACCCTCCGTTTATCACCGATGTCGTCGTTGCCGCAACTTTCGCCGCGATCCCTGCCGTTGATGCAGCCTTGATGATCGAAGATGCCGATGTCAGGAAACTCGCCGAAGCGGCTTTTGCGGGGAGGCTTCTCAGTCCAGCTTCGACGGCCACAATGGGGATTACCAAGCCACGTGCTGTGAGCCGCTTTCTCAACACTCTCAGTCCCTGTTTCACTCGCATGCGAACAGCATCCGACGATAGATCCAAAACCTCAGCCGCTTCCCCATAAGACAGTCCCTGCAAGTATCGCAGCACTACGGGAATACGCAGTGAGTGCTTCAGCGATGCTAAAGCGACGTCGAGTTGCTTTCGTGCCTCGGCCCTCATGGCGGCCTGACGAGGGGTTTCCGGGCAGGTCCAGCCCTCCGCCGCCTGCTCCCGTTTCTTCATTCTCCTCTTGGTCCTCTGCATATTAAGGGACAAATACACTGTGGTTGCATA
>JABMQX010000755.1 GCA_013203085.1 bacterium
CGATCAACTCTGTCCTTGAATGGATCCGCCAGCGCCGTGACGCGGATTCCGGGAGCCGCTTGAAGCGCCTCTACCAATGAAGATGTCCCCCTTCCTCCACAGCCGATCAGGCCAACCTTGAGCGGTGTTACACTTTCGGCGGCAGAAGTGCGGACGAACGGAAACGCTGAAACGGCGCCTGCGGCGGCGCCTGTGAGCAGGAATTCACGACGGGTCATGCTACCTTTGTGATTCTCCTTCATGTCGTCTCCCTTTCCTTTTGCGGGTTGTGGATGCCTGATAAATGTATCGGAGTCGCGTGCGTGCAACTGCGCGGAAATCGCTCGGCGTCCCTTCACTGCTCCGGTGCCGGGACAGAGGGTGATCCTCTGTATATCTAAAGCCATGCCACCTACATTTTTTTGAACTGGGTCGCTCTCCTCACCCTTTTAATGATGGCACCGTCCCTCTTAATGATGCCGACGGAGATTACGTTTTGATCATAGGATTCACCACGCGGTTTCTGATAGTCCATTTCGCTGGCCATCAACACTATCCCGCGGAAAATGCTATAGAAGTTGTATTTTCCGCGGAAAGGCGCGCTCGCCATGGATCGCTCCTCTGGGATAGGTTCGGGGTCCCAAGAAATGGGGAAGTTGTACAGCTTCGTGAGGTTCTCGGTAAAGTCATACAATCGCATGCTCTTGTTCCCAGCATAACTGAATTCCTTCTTTTCATAGAGCCTCCCAGGTAATCCGATACCTCCCCACTTCTCCGGAAGGATCAGAAGACCTTCTATCTTGTTCGTCTGGCTATCCATGACGTAGATGTCGTCCGCTGGTCCAGGACGGCCATAGTACTTCCCCTCCCTTCGGCCGCAGCTCAGCAGAGACAAAGCAAACGCCGCGAGCAGCATCCAAAGCATCAGATTTTTCATCTTATCCCCCTTTCTCCTGAACAAACTGTACTGCTACCTCATTGGACCGTTCCTTTCGTACACAGAACTACTTCTGCAATCATGTCGCAATTTGCATCTGCCGAACTTCTCTCCGGGGCAGTACCTTCTGCCCGCTGTCCAACGTGCCTTCACTAAGTGCGTGGCCGGCCAAAGGGCGATCCTCCGTATATCTAAGGTCATGCCACCTACATTTTCTTGAAATGGGTCGCTCTCCTCACCCTTTTAATGATGGCACCGTCCCTCTTAACGATGCCGACGGAGATTACGTTTGGGTCATAGGGTTCACCAGAGGGTTTCTGATAGTTACTCTCGTCGGCCCCCAAGACTATGAGGCGGAAGATGTTATAGAAGTTGTACTTTCCGCGTACGGTCAGGCCCGGCACGGATCGCATCTTTGGGTTAGGCTCAGGATCCCAGGAAATAGGGAAGTTGTAGAGCTTCCCAAGGTTCTCGACGAAGTCATACAATGGCATCCTCTTGTCCCCATCATAACTGAATTCCCTCCTTTCATAGAGCCTCCCAGGTAATCCGATACCTCCCCACTTATCCGGAAGGATCAGAAGACCTTCTATCTTGTTCGTCTGGCTATCCATGACGTAGATGTCGTCCGCTGGCCCAGGGCGGCCGTAATACTTCTGCTCCTTTCGCCCGCAGCTCAGTGAACACAAGGCGAACGCCAGGAGCAGCATCCAAAGCATCAGATTTTTCATCTTATCCCCCTTTCTCCTGAACAAACTGTACTGCTACCTCATTGGACCGTTCCTTTCGTACACAGAACTACTTCTGCAATCATGTCGCGACCTGCATCTGCTGGGTTCCTCTCCGACGCAGTGCCTTCTGCCGGCAGCCTTGCCGCAGCCGAGGGTTAAAGTGGCCGGATCCAGATGTTGCGAAAACGGACGGGGTTGTCGTGGGCGCCGAGCCGCAACGGCAACTTCACCGGATGCGGCTTGTACGAGGGAAGAATTCGGTGACCGGTCTTTCCCCTGATTTCCTGATTGAGATGAACGAGCAGGCCGTTGTGGAACATGGTGACTCTTGCGGGCTTGACCAGCTTGCCAGACTCGAAAACCGGAGCTGAAAAGACGATGTCGAATGTCTGCCACTCGCCCGGCTTACGGCAGGCATTCACTAACGGAGGCGTCTGTCCATAGATGGCAGCCGCTTGTCCATCCGGGTAAATCTTCTCTGTGTAGGAATCAAAAATCTGAATTTCGTACAGCCCCATTATGAGCACCCCGTTGTTCCCACGGTTGAACCGGTCGCCCTGTGGCGGGTCCGGCGCCTGCCATTCGAGATGCAACTGGAAATCGCCGAACTCCTGCTTGGTGACAAGATTGCCCCCTCCGACAGCAACAAGGATCCCATTATCCACCCTCCACTCAGACGGATTCCATTTTGACATGTCCTTACCATCAAACAATACGATCGCATCGGACGGAGCTGTGCCCGCCTTATCACCTGTGCTGGGTGTCCCGGGGACAACCCTTTTCGGTGCAGGACGATCGGGATCATGCACATGATAGCCACACCAGGGAAGTATGGGCGTATCCTTATAGCCGTAAACGCCCGAACCATCTCTTGCGTTCACAAGTTCGTGCTGGCTTTGAGACCTTGCAGTCTGCGAAAACACCAGAAGTCCTCCTGCAACAACTACGCAAGCCGCGAATGAGCTACAATTCATAGCGGTTACCTTTCTCGATCGGAGTTTCCATTCACATTCGACTACTGACATGCGAGGCGATCTCCGGACATTATCGCCGCACCAACACGTTAGTGCAAGGCCTCCTTTGCCATCAGAATTTGTCCGTCGCGCTTTGTCCGGGGTGAATACTGGCGTTTGCGGAGTTCCGTTCGGCTCTGCGGCGAGTTCATCTCCGCCCGAGAGTGAAGAATTACTCGCCGCTCAATATTCTTCTTGTACTTGCGAAGGATTTCGCTATTCTTTTCCTTCACTTGAAATGTTTCCTCAATAAGTGTTCAACTTCTGTTTTCGAAACCTATAATGCCCTTGTTTTGAGGTAGTTCGAGTGTTTCTTTGTCAACCCTCACGTTCTGGCGCTTTTTCAATGGCTGAGTGGAGGTTATCAGTGAAATCCAGGGCGAAAGGAGCTGATCATGAAACGACGTGAATTCTTGAAGGCGATGGGCATGGGCGCGGCGGCGCTCGCGATGCCGGGACCGCTGTCAGCAGCCGGGACATCCAAGAGAAAACCGAACTTCATCATCATTCTGGCTGACGACATGGGCTACGGCGACTCGAGCGTCTATGACGGCTGGATCAACACACCACATCTGGAGAGAATGGCGGCCGAGGGTTTGAAGTTCACCGATTTCCATTCCAGTGGTGTTGTTTGCAGCCCGACGCGAGCGGGACTGATGACCGGCCGGTACCAGCAGCGGGCGGGGATTCCAGGCGTGATCAACGCCGACCCGAAATCAGCCGTGCACTACTCAGGCTTGCAGCCCACCGAGGTCACGTTTCCCAAGCTACTCAAGAGAGTGGGCTACACGTCGGGCATCTTCGGCAAGTGGCATCTCGGTTACAGCAAGAACTTCAACCCTATCCACCACGGTTTTGACCGCTTCCGAGGGTACGTCAGCGGCAACATTGACTACATCTCCCACTATGACCGCATGGGAGTCTATGACTGGTGGGAAGGCTTGAAGCACGTCAGGGAGGAAGGCTACTCTACGCATCTGATTACAGAGCACTCTGTGAAATTCATCGAGGACAATAAGGCACGCCCGTTTTGCCTCTATGTTGCCCACGAAGCCGTGCACGCGCCAAACCAGGCGCCGGATGACCCGCCCCAGCGCGGGCCGAAAAAGAGCCGGACCAAGGGCAAGACACGCACCGTCGAGGAGACGTATCGGCTGATGATGAAAGCGATGGACGACGGGATCGGCGAGATCATGGCAACGGTTAGGCGGCTCGGCTTGGCCGAGAATACGCTGGTTGTCTTTTTCTCCGACAATGGGGGAACAGGACGCGGCTCCAGCCGCCCTCTCCGCGGCGGCAAGGGCTCCGTTTTGGAAGGGGGCCATCGTGTCCCGAGCATCGCCTGGTGGCCTGGCAGGATCAAGCCTGGTACGGTGAGCAACGACCTGTGCATCAGTCTCGACCTCATGCCCACCATGCTCGAGCTCGCCGGGGCGATCGCGCCTGAGGGGCACAAGTTGGACGGCATCAGCCTCGCGGCACACCTCCTGAAGGGCAAAAGTCTCGGCACGCGGCAGTTGTTTTGGAACGGCGCAGCTATGCGCGACGGGCAGTGGAAGCTC
>JABMQX010000084.1 GCA_013203085.1 bacterium
AAGGGACGGTTGCGTTGATCTGTTGGTATTCCCCCAACTCATAGAACCGGTGTATGGGATTGACAGCTACTCGACACACGAAGCCCCCGTGGGCGAAGGATGGGTTATGCGCAACTCTGACCGCAAAGTTCTTACGCAGAGGGACGATTCAGTGAAAAAAGCTGTTTTCAGCCATCGCGTTTGGCTATAATTCTCCTTAAGGCCAGCAGGAACGCTGAGCAGACCCGATTTGTGAAATCACGCGGTAACCCTCAATTGAAGTCAGGAACTGCCGTAAAGGTTTGAAGGAAATCGTTGTATGAAAAAGGAATTCCAAGTCATCAAAACCTTGTCAACTGGAGGCATGACGCTGGCAATAAGCGTCATTCTTTTTGGTTGTGCACTCACTGTAAAGGAGCGACAGTTGGAAAAGTTCATTGCGGCTCATCTGGAAAAAACCAAGCCCCTGAGAAAAGAATTGAACCTTGCCTATTGGGGCGCTTCAACTACCGGTAACTCAGAGGATTACGATAGGCTTAATAAATTAGAACTTGAGATTTCCCGAATCTACAGCAATCCGAAAGAATTTGCCCGGTTGAAGCATCTGAAAGAATCCCCACAAGTCAAGGACCCGAGACTGCTCCGGCAGTTGGACAGGTTGTATGACAACTATCTTGAGAATCAGATAGAGCCAGAACTGCTGGAGAGGATCATCGGTCTGAGCACGAAGATTGCGCAACAGTTCCATACTTTTCGCAGCGTCATTGAAGGAGAAAAGGTCACGGCTAATGACATCAACAAAATCCTGACAACCGAAATGGATTCCCACAAGAGAGAACTGGCCTGGCGGGCCAGCAAGCAAGTGGGAAAGGCGATTGCCGCTGATTTGATCCAACTGGTGAAGTTGCGGAATGGCGCAGCTCGAAAGCTTGGATTCGAGAATTATCATGCCTTGTCTCTTGCCGTTGGGGAGCAAAATGAAGAAGAACTGGACCAGATCTTCCAGGAACTCTACGAATTGACCAGCGAACCCTTTGCCAGGTTGAAAGGCGAGTTGGACGGCGTTTTGGCGAACCAGTATGGCATTGCCGCCTCGGAGCTGATGCCCTGGCACTATCATGACCCGTTCTTCCAAAGAGCCCCCTTGGTCTATGATGTGGACTTGGACGTCTTCTACGGCGAAGCCGATGTCAGGGAGTTAGCCGAGAAGTTTTACGCCAGTATTAGCCTTCCCGTAGATAGTATCCTTGCCAACAGCGACCTGTATGAAAGGAAAGGAAAGAACCAGCATGCTTTTAGTATGAATGTAGATCGTGAGGGGGATGTGCGTATTCTCTGCAACCTCAAAAATGATGAACGTTGGATGGAGACGGTCTTACACGAATTAGGGCACGCTGTTTACAGCAAATACCATGATTCTAAAGAACCTTACCTGCTTAGAGCCCCCGCGCATGCTTTTACTACCGAAGGCATCGCCATGTTCTTCGGGCGCTTGAGCCGAAATGCTGCTTGGATGCAGCGAATGTTGGAACTGTCAGAAGAACAGCGGGCCAAGGTCGAAAAAGTCAGCAGCAAATACATTCGGCTCCAACAACTCATTTTCGCTCGTTGGGCCATGGTGATGTATGATTTCGAAAAGGAGCTTTATGCAAACCCTGACCAAGACCTGGATTCCCTGTGGTGGGAAAAAGTCGGGAAATATCAGCTTCTGAGGAAACCGAGTGATCTCGCAGCTTCGGGCTGGGCCTCCAAACTTCATTTCACCGTCGCGCCCTGCTATTATCACAACTATATGTTGGGCGAGTTGTTCGCGTCGCAATTACACTACTACATAATCCACAGGATTCTCAATTTTGAGACCGATGAAGGCGTAAGTTATGTGGGACAGAAGAAGGTTGGCGAGTTTCTCCGTGAAAAGGTCTTCGGCCCGGGGGCGGTTTCCCATTGGAATGATATGATTGCACTCGCAACCGGCGAGCGGCTGACGCCGAAATACTTTGTGGAACAGTTCGTGAAATGACGCCTTGAATCCACTGCAGGGCTCAGTGTCTTGAACGGATATGCTCACGAACGAGACGAGCACAGGATGACGAGAAAGCCATGATTTACCTCATTGCCATATTTGCGTATTTATTTTTCCTGACCGGCATTGCGGTGTACAAATCCCGGGAGGTCAAGACCCAGGCTGATTTCTCAGTGGCGGGCAGGTCGCTTCCGCCCTGGATCATGGTCTGCACCATGCTGGCCGTCTGGATCGGCACCGGCTCCATTGTGGGCACTGCCGGACAAGCTTATAGAGACGGAATGGCCGCCCTGATCCTGCCAGTGGGCATCTTCATCGGAATGATCTTGTTATCACAGATAGCCGCAAAAGCCCGCAGTCTTGAGGCCTACAGCGTTCCTGAAATCATTGGAACGCGTTACGGCTCTGCCGCCAGGTTGCTGGCTGTGATCGCCCTGGTGATTGCGTATATGGTGATCGTGAGCTACCAGTTCAATGCTGGCGGCATGGTCCTGGAGGTAATAGCAGGCAAGAAAGACCCCGTTGCGATACAGGTAAACGATGAATTGACCAAGTTCCAGGTCAAAAAAGGATATTTGGAATTCCAGCCCGACGAAAACTGGAAAGGTTCTGCCACGGCCACTTTCAATGTAAAGGAAGGTGACACGTGGTCAAGCTCTGCCAAGACCTTCACCATCGATGTTCTTCCGCCGAAGGATATCCTTCCTGCGAAAGAGAAAATTGAAAAACAAAAAATCAAGAACTATACTGCCATCAAGGAAAACAACTTTGCAAGAGTCATCATCGAAGGCTATGACGCGCACGTCAGCAACAAAACCAAATTGTATCGAGTGGCATCGCTACCTGAACACGGCAAACTCGTTCTATCGGAACCCAAACTGACGGCCAGGAAAGCGACAGTCATTGCGGCCGTTTTTGTCATCGCCTATACGATGCTGGCAGGGCTACTGAGCCTCGCTTTCACTGATATAGTAACGGGTACCATCATAACTGTTTCGATGGTTGTCGCTTTCCCCGTACTATTGTACAAGGCCGGCGGCTTCAGCGGAATGCAAGCGGCTTTTGCCGCTATGGGAGACAGAGCTCAGCACATGCAGTTTTGGGGTGTTTATTCTACCACGACGCTTGTCAATTACTGCCTTCCCGTGTTCCTGTTAGTCATGGGTGACGCGAACCAATACCAACGAATTTTCGCCAGCAAGGATGCGAGGGGAGCCAAAAGGGCAGTGACAATAATGATCTTTGTTGCTTTGGCCGTTGAGCTGCTGATTATTGCTGCTGCCTGGGTTGCGGCCAGCATGATACCGGACCCGGAAAACGGAAGGTATGTGCTCATCTATGCAGCGAAGCATTTCATGCCGTTAATCTTGGGTACATTGTTTCTCGTAACCGTCGTAGGTATTATCATATCCACTGCGGATTCGTTTTTGTTAGTCCCAGCAACTACCTTCATTAAGGATATCTACTTAACCTATATCAATCCCAGGGCCAAAGAAAAGAGAATTGTCTTTCTCAGCCGATTGCTGGTGCTCGTATTTGGCATAATAGCCTACCTCGTTTCCCTGGCGTTTGCCGAATCTAAGACCGTTTTTCAAAAAGCGCTTTATGCTTATACGGTTTACGGCTCCGCGATTACGCCGTGTTTGGTCGCTGCCCTATTCTGGAAAGGGGCTACAAAGCAGGGCGCCATCGCCTCTATCGCCTCAGGAACTCTCGTGACCCTGGCCTGGGAGGAAACAGGCTTCATAAGGGGTCTATTGCCAGCTTCGATCTCAGGATTGGATGCAGTTTTGCCTGCGATAACCATATCCGTTGCGGCCCTAATAATCGTAAGCTTGCTTACCAAGAAAAGAGAAATAACACGTAAGGATTGAGAAATGTTCCCAAAAAAAGTCTACACCGAAAGACGCGAACGCTTAAAGAGCGCTATCCAAACCGGCTTGATCCTTCTGTTGGGGCACGAGGAATCTCCAATGAACTACCAGGATAATCAATACCCCTTCAGACAGGACAGCTCCTTCCTCTATTTCTACGGTCTCGATTCCCCAGACCTCGCGGCAGTCATTGACCTCGAAGAAGACAAGGAGACTATCTTTGGCAGTGATCTGACCGTTGACGAGCTTATCTGGAGGGGACCGCAGCCACCTTTGAGAGAGAAATGTGAAGAAGTCGGTGTCCGTGAGACCGCACCGCCTGGCAAATTGCTCGTAAAGTTAAGAAAAGCTCTTCAGCAAGGCAGAACAATCCATTTTCTCCCCCAGCATAGGCCTGAAAACCTCCTGAGGCTTGAGCAACTTCTGGGGATACACGCCTCCCAGATTCCAGACTATGTTTCTGAAGCGTTAATCAAAGCCGTGGTAGCTCAGAGGTCAATAAAGTCGCAGGATGAAATCCGGCAAATTGAGGCGGCGCTTGACATTACACATGAGATGCACTTGGAGGCAATGAAGATTTCCAGACCTGGTATGTATGAAAGAGAAGTCGCCGGCGCAATGGAAGGCATTGCTCTCTCCAGAGGAGGGCGTCTTGCCTTTCCCACCATCTTCTCCATCCACGGCGAAACATTGCACAACCACTTCTATGGAAACAAGATGAACGAAGGCGACCTTGTTGTAAACGATTCGGGCGCGGAGACGCCCTTGCATTACGCCAGTGACATTACCAGGACTTTTCCCGTAAGCAGCAAGTTTGCAGAAAGGCAGAAAGAAATATATGCCATTGTTCTCAGTGCGCAGGAGAGCGCGATTGAGGCGGTGAAGCCCGGCGTGGAATTCAGGAGTATCCATCGTCTCGCTTGTAGCGTTCTCACGTCAGGCCTGAAGGATGTTGGATTGATTAAAGGGGATGTGGAAGAGGCTGTTCAGGCAGGCGCGAACACGTTGTTCTTCCCGTGCGGATTGGGTCATATGATAGGACTCGATGTTCACGATATGGAGAGTCTGGGTGAGGATTACGTCGGCTATACAGATACCATCAGAAGAGACCCCGCATTTGGATGGAGCTCCTTGCGACTTGCTAAAGCACTTGAACCGGGGTTTGTAATAACAGTGGAGCCCGGACTCTACTTCATTCCCGAATTGATCGAACGATGGAAAGCCGAGAAAAAATACCCTGAATTCATCAATTATGACATGCTGGATGAGTATAAAAGCTTCGGCGGTGTCAGATTAGAAGATGATGTCTTGGTGCTCGAAGACGGACATCGCATACTGGGCAAGAGGATACCGAAGGCAATTGAGGAGGTTGAAGATATGTTGTCCCGGTAGTACGGGCCGGCGTGCGGCTCTGTGAGGGTCAAAGCCAAGTTTGCGCATAACAATAAGAACACAAGGAGTCTCATCTATGGATTATTCCCGCTGCGCTGTAACAATCATTTCTACCTTTGCGGTGGTGTTACTGTTGAACACGGCATTATCGGCTAACGAATCGAAAAGGCGGCCCGTTTCAGCAGCATCCACAGAACTATTTGAAATACGCAATATCGAGGGCTGGATGGTCTATATCAAAAAGCAGGACCTGCTGGACCACGCGGCCGACATGGACAAGGCGATCGAACATCTGCAAAACCAGCTTTACCAGACTCGCCTGGCGGTTCCCTCGCCGGCTGCAGCCATCATGCAGCAGCGTGTTCCCCTCTGGGTGGAATATGACAGCGATCCGGGAACAGCTTTCCACCCCAGCTACAAATGGCTTCTGGAAAGAGGGTATCCATCGCCTGCTGGCCTTAAATCGCTGGTGAGCATCGCTCGCGCAAAGAATTTCTGCAAATTTTCGCTTCACCAACCCTGGGTGATACTTCACGAACTGGCGCATGGTTATGATTATCTCTACCTCGGCGAGGGCAGGCATTACAGTATCCCACGTATTGAAGCTGCCCATAAGAGAGCCAAGAAAAGCGGTATTTATAAGTCGGTGTTGTGCCGCTACTCCGAAGGGACCAAACATTATGGCATTACTAACAAGATGGAATACTTCACCGAGAATTCCGAAGCCTATTTCGGGACCAATGATTTCTATCCTTTCGTACGCGCCGAACTGAAAGAGCACGACCCGGATTGCTACGTCATGCTGCAAGACCTTTGGGGTGAGGACGTTCAGAAGCAGGAGCGAGCGAGCAAATCGCTGGCAAAGTTCATCGAATCCCCAAACGCTCAAACGGCCGTTGATGCCGAGGGGAATCCAACTGCCTATGTGCCAACCTCCAAATATGAAAAGCGTAAGATCGAAGGATGGACGGTCTATGTCAGCCCGCCGTTAATTCAGCAGAAAGCGTATGGCGACGAAATGTGCAAGTTGCTGAAATACAAACTGCACCTGGTCAAGCGCTACATGCCCGAAAAGGCGATCGAGCAATTGCGGAAAGTTCCTATCTGGCTGGAAAAGGAAAGCGACGCGGTCCGATATATGACGTATCACGCTTCGGCAGAAAAACTCAAGGTCAGCAACCAGAATCCCGACAAACTTCACGCTGTCGAGATCGGCAACGCCGGAAACTTTTACCAGTGGCAGAATCTTCAGCCATTCATGATACTGAACCAATTGGCTTGGGCGTATTACGACCGTGTTTTGGGCGGGGATGTTCCCGAGATAAAGACCGCTTGGCAAAGAGCTATCAAGAGCGGCCAATATGATTCGGTCCTGCGGTTTGACGGCAAGCACGTTCGCCATCCCGCTTTGAGCGGTCTGCGGGAATTCTTTGCCGAGATGACCGAGTCGTACTATGGGGTTAACGACCATTATCCGTTCCTGCAATTTGAAACAAGACAGCACGACCTCGAAACCTGCCAGTTGCTCGCAAAGCTGTGGGGCGGCAAAGCGAAATAGGATGTTCTTGGCATTTTGTAATGGGTGACTGCCGCTGAGGTGAGGCTCGATCTTCACGAAAAAATGAGCCTGATCCCGGAATCAGCAGGCGATGTGCTTGATGACTTCTGCTCTGTTGTGTGCGACATTTCAGCGCAAGTCTTGAAGGTCTCGGTTCCGTTCGCTCCTCAGTGCAAACGTCAGTAAGGCAACGAGTGCCCTCAATTGTAATCGTAGTCCTCTACCCCTCGCTACCGATTGGCTCGTGGCCAGGAGGAAGCTTTTCTTTTGGATATCTGGTCAATAGCTCATACAGATGACGCGTAGTATTCTTGCCCTCCTTAATACATAAGAGTGCGGTTCGGGGATGACCTTTCGCTGATTGCCCTTTCCGGCGAGGTAGTGGTGGATTACGCGCCGCGGCTCCGCAAGGAGTTCGAGGGCCAGCGAGTATGGATCGCGGGCTACTGCAACGAGGTCTTTGCGTATGTGCCTTCCGAGCGCGTGCTGGCGGAAGGGGGATACGAAGGCGGCGGCGCAATGATGTACTTCGGCTGGCACGGACCGTTCAAACCGGGCGTTGAAGACCGCGTTGTGGGCCTGGTCAAGAAGCTCATGGACCGCTGTCAACAAGCCCCCCGCTGAAGGCTCACCGAGGCCACGTCGTCAGGGAAAGTCTGCGGAAAAAAGTCACGCTGCGTTGCTGGAAAACCCTTTTAGATCAAGGAGAATCCGATGAAGTGTTCAAGAATGGCTGCGATTGGATTGGTGTTTGTTTTCTCTGCCGGACTGTTTGCCAACGTCTTGGCGGCCGGCGAGAAGAAACCTGTGTGGAGACCCCTCTGGGACCGCAAGACGCTTGACGGCTGGCACCGGATCGGAGTGGGCGACTGGACCATCGAAAAGGGCGCGATCGTTGGGCGGAAAAAGGCCGACGAGCCCGAGTTCGGCCACCTGGTGAGTGACAAGGTGTTCAAGGACTTCACGGTTCGACTGAGGTTCAAGGCACTCTCCGGCAACAGCGGCTTCTACTTCCGCATCGAGGAAAAGGGGGCCACCGGCGTTTCGGGCTTCCAGGCGGAAATTGACGCTACCAGGGACGTCGGCGGACTCTACGAGACCAACGGCCGTGCCTGGGTCGTAAAGCCCAAGCCCGGAGACGTGAAAAAGTGGTTGAAGCTGAACGAGTGGAACGAGATGATCGTCACCGCTGAGGGTGGTCACATCATTGTGCACGTCAATGGGATCAAGACCGCTGAACTGACCGATGATCCCGGCCGGGCCGAAGGGCGCCTGGCGTTGCAGCTCCACGGCGGCAACGACATGCTGGTGATGTTCAAGAACATCGAGATTCTGGAAGTTGGGAAGATCATTCCGAAGACGTTCATCGGCTTTGCGATTGAGCCGATCGCGCCGGCCAACAACAGTACGCTGTGCCTTCACGCGGCCGCCGGCAACGGCGTCGGACCCAAGATCATGTACATGCCCGAGTGGGGCGCCTTCGGCTGGTTTACCGATAAAGACCGCGTCGAGTGGGTCGTCGAGGTCGCCAAAGCCGGCCCGTACGACGTCTGGCTGGAATGGTCGGTCTCCGACAGGGACGCGGGCGACCCCTTCGTCTTTGAAGTCGGCGATGAACGTGTCACCGCCACGGTCAACAAGACCGGTGGTTGGGACACATATCGCAAGACGAAGATCGCCCGGATGCAGTTGAAGGCCGGTTCACAGCGCGCGGTGTTCAAACCGGGCGGCCGGTTCAAAACCGCCTTGTTGGACCTCCGCCTGCTCCACCTCGTCCCCACTACGTCGGACAAATAGTTGCAGCGATAAACATTGCGTGATGGTGGGCGACGTCCGTGACAAGGAGAAGGGGACTGACCGGGTGGACATGTGTTTCCAGTTCGCCCCAGGGGAAGCTGGGCATGATGTCCTCACGGCCAGGACGGAGTTAAAGGAGGGTGCCAACCTCATGGTCACGGTCATGCCGGCCCCCCGTCTCATCGCCCACGAGGAGAAGGGATGGATGGCGGTGAAGTGCAAAGTGGTCAAACCGAGGCCCAGGGTCAGGTTCTCGGTGAAGAGGCTTCCGGTAACTCTGGTGACTCTGCTGAACACTTGCGAGGGTAAGATACCGGTATATTGGCATGGAGAGACTCACCCTGTCCGAACACAGTGAGAAGAAAGAGGTATTCGGACCGTGCATCATGATAGACGGCATGGAGAACCTCATGTTCTTCGCCTCGCAGGGAAGCGAGTTCTCCTACCGCGGTTCTAAAGTGACGGGGCCGGTCGCCTGTCACCCCGGAGGATAGCCATCACTTGACGGCGTCTATCGCCTTGGTGACTATTTGCTTGATCTCGGAGTCGATGTTCTCGGTGAACGGCCCGGGCAAAAAGTATTTTTGGGCATCTCCCCCCTCGTAACCGCCTTCGCGAACGATCCGCTTGTCCGGGATATACGCATCCACGTTGTTCGCATAGCCGACGACCATGGCCTGCTCGGTGCGGGCCATCGAGCGGAGCATCGGTCCCCACGGGCTACAGACCTCTCCTTCCATGGCGAAAACCGTCAGCCGGTTGCCGAGCTTCCACACTTGTACGTCGTAGCGGAAACTCCGGCTGTCATCAGGCAGGGCCAGGAATTGCCTGGCGACCCAGGTATAGTAACGCTTCTTCGACCCGGTATAGGCTTCCCGCTCGATCTCCTCTCGTGACCAACGTTCGCCGTAGCTGAGTTGCCCCGTGGCCAGCGACGTGGCCAATTGCCCGTCAAGTGGGACCATCGGCTCCTTTTCCAGGTGCGCCAGCACCGCCTTGGCCAGCTTTTGACCTGCGGCCTCTGACCGCTTCGGGTCGGCAGAGAAAACGACCTTGCCGGTCTCGGGGTCCTTGTGGACAACCTTCGCGTCGCCGCCGCATCCCTGGATAAACACGCCTTTGGTGTCCGGCAGTTTATCGGCCAGGTAATCGCGCATCGCGCCGGGGTAGTCGGGAGTCCATTTCTCGATTTTGCCGGAACTGGTCGGGTGGCAGGCGTGGCCAACCACCAGCAGTTGCCGCGGCGACTGGTCTCGCTTGATGCGGAGGATCGGCGTGTGGCCGTCGAAGGAGCCTTCTGGGTAAGGGCCCCAGGTGATCTTGCCTTCGCGGGGAAGCCGGCGGTTGCAGCCGATCCCACGGAAGTTGGTCCAGCCGTACTCGATGGTGCCCGGCGAAAGGTTCGCAAGCGCCGCGTCAACGTTGGCCAGAATCTTGTCTTCCATGAAGCCCATGTACCACACGTTCGGGCCGCCGGACCCCAATGCGTGTGTGAGGCCGCAAGCACAACGTCCTTAGCCGGGATGCCGTGCTTACGGGTGATTGCCCGGCGGATCGCCTCGGTCATCACGCGTTCAAACCCGGCAATGTCGGCGGTGATGAGCACGCCCGTGCGGCCGTCCTCGTCGCGCAACGCCACAGCCTGAGTCAACAGCGGTGCCAGGGCACCCTTGGCATATCGCTCGCGGCCGAAACCGCGCATCTGGACCTGCCCCAGGGCCGGCGTGATGTCTGCTTCGGCATAACCCACCGACGACGGCCGTTCGCCCGCCTCGCCCCCACGCGCGACCGGGCACAGCAAACTCACAAACACTATTAGCACTGTGGCAAACAATGACACGTTCCTCATGGCTGTTCTCCTTGAAATTGCGTGTACCTATTGATAACGCGTATCTACTGAAGAATCCTACCCCAGACGGCGTTCGTCTGCAAGCCCAACCACACCTTTAGCTTATCCAGTGGCCCGATCAGGCTGAGCGCGCTTGCCTCCGACGATATGGCTTCAGTGGGCCTTCAGCGGGCGGCTTGTTGACAGCGGTCCATGAGCTTCTTGACCAGACCTACGACGCGATCTTCAACGCCGGCTTTGAACGGTCCGTGCCAACCGAAGTACTTCATTGCGCCGCCGCCTTCGT
>JABMQX010000085.1 GCA_013203085.1 bacterium
ATAGGCGCCGCTATCCTCGGCATTATTCCCTGCGGGCTGATTCTCTTCCACTTCCCGGCGGAATGGGAATACGTGGCTGTGGGGGCAGTTATCATCTTTGCCGTGGCGATGGACCGCCTCAAAAAGCACTGAAACCCGGGTCCGAACCGCAGAGACCTCAGAAATCTTAAAACAACCACATCATCCTCTTTCTCCGTGCGGCGTGGGCACCCTCCGCAATCCAGACCCTCTGGTAGCTCTCGGCTCACGGGCGCACGTCTTCGTGAGGAACGGAAATGATGGACGATTTTGAGGAAATCGCGGAGCTTCTGGACAGGATCGTGAAGGATTTGCTCGTAGCGTGTCAGATAGACAATCCGCCCGTTCACCCGGAGAGGATGGCAAACAAGCTCGGACTCGTTTTCAACGAAGCGGAGTTGAAGGGGAGACGAGGGCAGAGCTTCCGACAGGGGGGGCGTCAGCACGTTGAAATCCACCGCAGGGACCGGCCCGAGAGGAAGAGTTTCGCCCTCGCTCACGAGATCATGGAACTGGAGCTTAAGAAGGTTCTCGAAGATCCAACCCAATGCCATCGCCGGGCGAACCTCGGAGCATCCTTTCTGCTGATGCCCACGGAATGGTTTCGGGACGAGTGTCTCAGCACTCGCTTTGACATCGCCGAATTAAAGAAGGTCTTCTCAACGGCATCGTGGGAAGCGGTCGCGTTGAGGACACTGAACTTTTCCGAGGCGGTCATTACGATCCTCGACGACGGGCGCCTCACCAGAAGGAAATCGAGCTATCCCTTTTACGTCCCCCGGAAGCTATCCGAAGAGGAAAATGAGGTCGCCCAAGAGATTCTTCGGACGGGGAAACCTCAGACACAGCATTTTCCGGCGTGTGAGGTTGGGGGCTACCCGGTTTTCGAGGAGGAACACAAGCGGGTAATTCTCCGCACGACATTCGATGAATAAAGCGGTGTCCTTGGCTCTCACGAAAGCCCGCTTGCGGTGCGTTTCTCGACGGAGAAGTTTTCACATGGAATACGGGCTTAACGGACATCGGCCCAGTGATGTGCGTAGCGCCTGCGCGCACAAGTTTCTCTGCGGGAGAAGCGATCGTCCGAACGCTTTCACGGGCAGGCGCAAAGGATGCAGAGGATAAGCAGATGAGGCAAGCAACGTCAATCTCAGCGGTGGTTTTCGACCTCGGGAGCACCCTCGTCAGAGAGACCGGATTCCATCCGGAAGAAGCCCAGCGATTCATCCTTTCTCGCGCTCTCTCTCCTCACAACCTCCGGCAGAAAGAGCTGGAGAAATTCAATGATAGCGTCTTTCGAGATATGCTCGAGCGTAGAGAACTCAGCGGACTCGAGTTCCAGTTGACCCAATACCTCAACCTCCTTCAAACTTGCCTCGGCATACGCCTTGACGGCGATCTCGATGAAATCGCCTGTCGGTGCTGGTTTCTGGAACACTCGCCGCGACTTGAAGGAGGAGCTACGGAGTGTCTCCGCCAGCTTCGCAGCAGCGGCGTCAAGCTCGGACTTCTCTCCAATACTATTCTTTCCCGTAAGTCCATTAAGCTGGCAATGAAGGAGTTCGGAATCCTCGATTTCTTCGATGCCGTCGTCTGCTCTTCCGAAGTCGCCTATCGCAAGCCGAACAGCCTGATCTACCGGGCAATTCTTGCCCTTCTGCGGGCGGAAGCAACTCAATCGGCCATGGTCGGCGATAACCTCGAGAGCGATATCGCCGGCGCCGCCTCCGTCGGCATGACGACCGTCTGGTACAATCCGGGAAACCTCCCCTCGCTGGAAACCCGGCCTGACCACATAGTCTCAGACCTCGCCTCGGTTCCTGGCGTCCTGGGTCTGTGTTGACCTCCCGCTCCGCCGGGTCTTTCCCCCTCGATTCGGAGACGGTCTCCTCCTTCTGGGCACCGCAGCCTCGGCAAAAAATGCGGTTGAATCCCAGGGGATTTAGTGGTATTGAAAACAATACAACGAGAGTGTTCCAAGAGATTACCTCATCGAACAAGGCTGGCGGTGCGGTGTCTTGCCAATAGCTCGCGCCCGAGCCGAGGAAATAGAAAGCCATGTTGCGGAGAACTAAGATAATCATTGCCGCCTATTGCATTGCAGGACTGCTTTTCCTGGGTTTTGCGCTTGGCCTTGTGCTCCAGTTCACGGATTGGCTCGGCAATCCTGAGCGATACAAGGAGTTTACTCACGATCACCATCATGGCGGCGAAGCCCCCGGCCCTGAAACTGCCCCCGCCAAAACCTATGTCGCCGAGGGCAAGACCTACATGAAGGTTCCCTTGGAGGAAGAAGACTTCGATGTCACTCAGTCCTGCGTTGACTTGAGTCAGATACTTCAAGTCAATCTCGATCCCAAGAAATTTCCGGACCTCGAAGAACTGCAGTTTGTCTCTGCCGAGGAAAGCGTCGGTATTCCCGATGAAGATGCCGTTGTCGGCGTCAGTATCGAGGGGGAAGAGAAGGCTTATCCCATAAGGATGCTCAACTACCATGTCGTGCTCAACGATGCCTATGCGGGGAAGGAAATCGCCGTGGTTTGGGACCCCCTGACTATGACGCCGAAGGTTTTCGGGAGAAAGCTTGTGGGGAGCGGCGCATCAAACCCCGCCCTTATATTCCGGAAGCTCGCCCTCCTCCACAAGGGGGGACTTCTGCTCTGCGACCAGCAGACACGCAGCATCTGGTGGCCGCCGGAGGGGAAATGCTTTGCTGGCAAACTCAGCGGCGAGCTGCTGCGAGAGTACTCCTTTCTCCTTGTCTCATGGAAGGTTTGGAAGGATCGCCACCCCGGGACAACCATCCTGTCCGCCGATACCCCCTTCGGGCACTTATATCGTCGCAACTGGTATGACATGTACTATGCCATGCCCCAGCTCCCTGTTCCGGTCGAGGGGTGGGATGCCCAGAAAAGCCCCTTCAAGTGGAGCGAGCCTGTCATCGCCGTCGAGGCAAATGGTAAAGCCATGGCATATCCTCTGTCACTGCTCAGTAAGGCTCAGGGAGCCATCGAGGAAGTGTTCGGCGGCAGAAAAATCGTCTTTCAGTACCCCCCCCAGTCTCGCCCTCCATACCCGACCGACGACCAGGGGCGGGAAATCCCATACTCTTTCGGGGCGTGGTTCCTCTGGTCGGCCCGTTACCCGGATATCGAAGTCTATTCCCCGGACAAGGAGACCGAGTAAACATCAAGCCGAAGGAAAAACGAAAGGGGCACTCCTCAGAGCCCAGTTGAAGAACCTCCCGTCGCTCAATCCCGGCTACCGCTTTATCATTCTTGATAGTTTTGTAAACTTAAGTGGACGTTCTTATTGGGGTGAGGTGGAACAGTCCGGAGCGGCAAGCCACAGCACATATGCGAGCGCTGCTATAACCGTCGCGATGTGGCGAGGTTATGACGGTGGGAAACCTCGCGGAACATTTGGCACGCAACGTGTATCTCTTAGCAGCGTTGCCGCATTCCAACAAAAGATCCCCGTTACCTCGTTCAAACGGCAACGCGCATAGTAGAAAAAGGCAACCCTGTCGCGAGGCAGGCGCGCAAAGCCACGAACCTGATTTATTAGGTTGTCGGGTTACCTGCTAGGAGCTGGGGCCACCCATTCCCCGATGGGTGGTCCTTTTTTTGCTATGGTACAGGATCGGGTCCACTCACGCAGCTCTCTCGCGATGAATACCTTTAGCTCAAGGTCGGACAGAATGAAAATCCCTGCAATCCTCATCTGCTTTCTTACACTGTCCGGCTGCACTGGAACCCCCCACCGAGCCGACCTCGAGATGCTCCACCTCGTTCTCAAAGGCAAAGCCACCCACAAGCAGAGATTCCTGTTGTTCGAGCGAACGCCGTACGAAGCCCTCGTCCAAAAGCAATCCTATTTCGTC
>JABMQX010000756.1 GCA_013203085.1 bacterium
AGCCAAGAGTTGGACAGGATAACCCCGCGGAACGCGGGGATAATCCTGAAAATCCTGTTAATCCCGTCTGACATTCCTCTGCGCTCTCCGCGCTCTCTGCGGTGAGTCCATCTCCCCCCAAAAACTGAGGGATTACAAAAATCGCAAGAAAATTTGACCCTCCACCCGTAACTGAGCCGTTACTGGGAAAGAGAATTCTCTATTGACAAGAGTTAGTGCCTCCTGATAAAGTTGGGCAAAACAAAGTCTGAGCGCGCTCTGTTTTGAGGAGAATAAGGGTGAGTGAGAGTCCATCTTTGTCGGCGAGCCTCGAAGACTATCTGGAAACGATCTATCAGCTTGTCGAGGAAAACCGCGTGGCAAGGGTCCGGGACATTTCGGCGCGCATGAACGTGAACATGTCGTCCGTTTCCGGAGCACTGAAGCAACTATCGTCGTACAATCTTGTGCATTACGAACCATATCAGGTCATCACGTTGACTGACGCTGGATTGGTTCGTGCCAGGGAACTCATCCGACGCCACAATGCCTTGAAGAAATTCCTGCTGGATGTACTATCGCTGGACTCGGTTGTGGCGGAAGACAATGCCCACAGGATGGAGCACGCTGTAGATACGGAGACGTTGGAGCGTTTAGTCAGGTTTGCGGAATTCGTGGAGCAGTGTCCTCGGGGAGGACGCCAGTGGATTGAATCGTTTCGCACCTTTTGTGACAAAGGGGCCTCTGCAGAAGTGTGCGAGCGCTGCGTGGAATCGTGCCTCGAAACAATTCGCGAGGTGAGGAAAAAGCAGCTCAGGGAAGGGGACGACTCCTCCGGCAACGTGCCGCTAAGCGCCTTGCAGCCAGGTGAAAAGGGTCGTGTGGTGAAAATCGGCGGGCAGGGCGCTATACGCAGGAAAATAGTCGAAATGGGTATCGTGAAGGGAACGACTATCGAACTCGAGAAGCTGGCGCCACTCGGCGACCCGATGGAACTGAAAGTTAAAGGCTACCATCTGTCCTTGAGGAAACAAGAGGCGGCCGGAATCCTCGTCCAACCCATGGAAGCAGAAAAGAAAAAAGGGGGGGCGAAGAAGTGAGATTTACGCCGCCAAACCCCATGGGAAAGCCTCCTGTGCCTCTCAGCATGGTTCAAAGCGGGCGGGACGTTCGCCTCGTGACTGTCCGTGCGGGGCGAGGGTTTGCCCAGCGTGCAGCGGATATGGGCTTCGTCCCCGGCGTGGAACTGCGGGTGGTCAGCAACGGCGGCGCCGGGCCGCTCGTGGTGTCGCTCAAGGGAAGTCGCCTGGTCCTCGGCCGAGGAATGGCACACAAGATACTGGTCGAGTGATGCTGTTTTTTTGCGGGCAGAGTTCGGCTATCCTAATATTATTGTGTTAGGCGAAAAGGGCTCCTGATATGAAGAACAACAAAACCACAATCACAATCGCACTCGCCGGAAACCCCAACTCCGGTAAGACAACCGTCTTCAACAGCCTGACCGGTTCCCGCCAGCACGTGGGCAATTACCCCGGCGTCACGGTAGAAAAAAAGGAGGGTTTTCGGGAACACAAGGGCCACCGGATAAAGATCGTTGATCTGCCGGGCACCTATAGCCTGACCGCCCATTCTTTGGAGGAGCTCATCGCCCGCAACTTCGTTATCGAGGAAAAGCCGGATGTAGTGGTGGACATAATTGACGCGACAAATCTGGAAAGAAACCTCTACCTGGGGGTGCAATTCATGGAGTTGGGCGTGCCGCTGGTTCTCGCGCTGAACATGAGCGATCTGGCGAAAGCAGGGGGATACGAAATTGACTACCGGCAATTGTCGGTTCTCCTGGGGTGTGCGATTGTCCCCACCGTGGCTACAAAAGGCGAGGGAATGAACGAGCTGCTCGACGCCGTCATCAGCGTAGCCTCAGGAGAGGATTACCTCCCTGCCGTGACCGTCAGATACGGCCCTGAGATCGAGGAGGAAATCGCGAGGACCTCCCGACTTCTGGAGGAATGCTCAGAACTGGGCAACCATTACAGTTTGCGATGGCTGGCGGTGAAGCTTCTTGAAAACGACCGCGAGGTCAAGGAGAAGATTCTGCAAGAATGCCGGAAAGGGGAGGAGATTCTGTCCAGTGTTGAACGGAGCAGCCGGCACCTCGAGGGGGTTTTCGGGGACGTCCCTGAGATCGTCATTGCCGATCAGCGCTATGGGTTCATCTCGGGCGCCTGGCGGGAGAGCGTCCGGAGCACGGTGCAGTCCCGCTACGACATGTCGGAGAGAATTGACTCGGTTCTCACGAATCGGATCATCGGACTACCTCTGTTTTTTGGGTTAATGTATCTCGTGTTCCAGTTCACCTTTGCTCTGGGGGATCCTGCGATGAGGGTTCTCGAGGAGTTCTTCGGGTGGTTCGGTGGCATCGTGTCCATGTTATGGCCTCGGGCTTCGCAGAGCGCCCTGAAATCCCTCCTCGTTGACGGGATGATCGGGGGAGTCGGTTCTGTGGTGTCTTTCCTGCCCAACATCATGTTCCTTTTCCTCGCCATTGCCATTCTGGAGGACTCTGGATACATGGC
>JABMQX010000757.1 GCA_013203085.1 bacterium
AGTCTCGGAGGGAAGCATGCCGGTTACAACTCTGCTCTCGGTCGTGCGGTTCAGAATGTCCGCCTTGCTCAGAATCCACAGAACGACGAGATATGCCACGTACTCTCAACGAAAGCCGAGAAACGCTCTTAAACGTGCGCAAGCTCCAAAATCTTACGGCGAGTCAGTTACTTGGTGTCAAGTGCTGACCAGACGGTCACTACGCCGCATGGAACAGCAACGAGACAATGCAAGCCTGACTGTCTCTTTGCTCACACAAAGTAGACAACCCTCATGCTTCCACTATCAAGGGAACATCTTGGATAGCGTTGTTCCCAGATTTCGGGAAGGGACGAGGCATCGGCTGGGGGATGTCGTTGGCGTCGATCGTGCGGCATCGCAGACGATACCGGCCAGCACGCGGCATCGTCAGCGGGGCCGTCCAATGGACAATCGTATAGCGAAGGGGCCATGAGTGGGGCTTGCCTGTCCCAGAGTCGAACTGCAACGGGATCGGCGGCAGTTTCCCGTTGGGTAACCCACCTCCCCAGTTCTTCGAAGGCGGCAGGATTTCAGCGTCCTTCCAGTCAAGCTTCGTGAAAAAAGGGTCATCCTGTGACACCGTTGCATCCTCAGAGTGAAGGGAATATTGAACTTTGCTCAAACCCGACATGCCCACCTGCACGAAGCCGATCAGCGGCACCGAGTCGCCCACTTCGATCCGCTTCGGGGGCTGGATGAAGCGCGCCTGAGTCTTCATGTGGGTATTCACGTCATTGTTCCATAAGGCATACGTGTCGTTAGCGCGGTAGTCGTTGGTGAGAACAACTCGCTGAAGCCACTTGACCCATTTGTTGCCATACCGCCCAGGCACAACCATGCGAACAGGGGCGCCATTCTTAGGCGACAGCCACTGCCCGTTCAGCTTGTAGCAGAGGATCACGGGCAGTTCACCCGGGGGGTCCTCCAGCACGCGCCCGATGGACAGCGAGCTTTGGAAACGCTGCTTTGGGTCATCATTGTGATAACCCCAATAGTAAAGGCGGCGAACATTCCTGTTTGGCCGAGCCATCCAGATCACTTCGCGGAGGGGCACGCCTTCCCACAGGCCCATGCCGATGGGCTCCGCCATGTTGGTGCAGGTCAGCACGTGAAGGAACCGCACCGCATGCGTTTCCGCCAGGGTCATGAGCCGCTTCCATGTGAGTGCCGTACCTGAATCCTTGGAGAGTGGCCGCTCCACCTCGCACCCGCTTTCCTCATCGGCCACGACCTCCAGTCGCCAAGTGTCGCGGTGCAGACCGACCTGGCGACGTTTCTCAACAGGCAACTGATCTATTCGAGGTTTCTCACGCCCGAATTCGCGGAACTCCTCCGGCCGAGTAAGATACTCGAGCTTGGCGATTGCTCCTTCAAGAAGGGCACCCGTTACGGGGGCTTGGCGCCAACGCGGTAAGGTGCCAAATCCCAACGACCCCGCCACCCCCAGCTTCAGGAAAGAACGCCGCGTCAGATTAACATGCTCATCAGCACAACTTCCGAGGTCGCTCATGGCTACTCCTCCACAAGAAAAACGAACCGGAGAGCTCGTTCAGCCGCAGCTTCAGCTCACTCATGATTCGCAAAGAAATCCTATAGGATTTCCCACAGCTTTGCAACCATCCGGGGCCGTGTCGGCCACAAAGAGAATTATACGTGTGTTTAGCTCCGTCTTGGCCGAAAAGTCAAGAGTGCGGCGCCTGAATTCGAAAAGCGGGGGCCAGTCGATCCAAGGTAGCGGGCAGCGGGGTAGCTTCCGCGGTTGTGGTCGAGCTTAGTGGCGTTTTTCGCCTCCACATCGCCATATCATGCCAGGGTTCCATGAATTGCCAAGGGCTGAGTTGCGCAAAATCATGGAACCGGATTCTTGTCGTTAGAAAGGGCCTTTCAGGGGGCGGAACGCAATGAAGCTGACTACGGCGTTGTACACTGCCGGTTGGCGCTCCAAGGCAGAAAAAAGTGACCGGCGTTGGCTTTCATTGCATATCCGCTCTCGAACAGAACCTCAGCAGCGGGGCCGATCCCGCGTCCACAGGTACGTCAAGCTGAGTCAGCTCGATCCTATTCACTCTTTTCTAATTTTGTAGAAACGCGTGCGGGCGCCCGAGGCCTCCGTGTCGTACCATTCACCATACTCTCCGAGGATTCCCCCCGGTTGCCAGTCCCCCTCGGTCAGCGAGTCGCGGTACTCCACCGTGTACGTCGAAGGGAGGATTGGCGCCGGGCCATACAGGAAGATGTAGCCCCCGGGAGTCTGCGAAATGTCCAATACGGCAAACGGGGGCGGCGGCGGTGTGCCAGAGTAGACCTTCAGATTGTCGAAGCTCGAGGTTCCGGACCAGGTTCCCACGCCCACTTTGCCGTCGCCTAAGGGCACATCATTCTTCCAGGGCTGGTCGTGCAGGAGGTCACCATCGAGCCATACCTTCACTCCTTCATACTCGCCCACCTCGATCTTGACCCGATACGTCCGGTCATACTCGAGAGCGAGCCCTTCAGCAACGAAATTCCAGGTGTCCCATCCCTGGCCCCACGCCGGTATGCAGAGCCTGGACCTGTCCAGCCAGAAATCCACCCGGTAGTTCTCACCTTCGTCCGCACGGGCATAGATCACCTTGGTCTCGGCCCCGGACAGCGGTGTGCAGTCCACCTCAAGGGTGTATTTCGTGAGGTGACCGACGTTTATCCATGAGCGGTAAGACCCCGGGGGATTTTCAGTGGATTGGACGTA
>JABMQX010000758.1 GCA_013203085.1 bacterium
ACGCGGGGTCATCGTCTTCTTTTTTGGAGGTGGTTGGACCAGCGGTGGGGTCGGCGCGTTTACGCGACAGGCGGAGTATTTTGCCAGCCGAGGTCTGGTGGCGGCCCGCGCGGATTATCGCGTGAAAAGCCGGGAGGGCGTCACACCGGACAAGTGCGTAGAAGATGCCCGCAGCGCTGTGCGCTGGGTGCGAGCCAATGCCGACAGACTGGGCATCGATCCCCTGCGGCTGATCACGTCAGGAGGATCGGCAGGTGGTCACCTGGCGGCATGCGCGACGATCGTCGAAAGCGTGGATGCCGAGGACGATGACCTATCCATTTCCACCATTCCTCAGGCGATGGTGTTGTTCAATCCGGTTCTCGATTTGACGAAGGCGTCAATGGCCAAACGCCTCAGCGGGGACAAAGAGCTCGCGCGAAAGATCTCACCGACGCTGCATCTGGATAAAAACACCCCGCCAGCAGTGATCTTCTTTGGTTCCGAAGATCGGTTGAAAGTCCATGGTGATGAATATTGGCAGAAGGCCGAGTCGCTCGGGGTTCGGGCCGATAGGTTCATTGCAGAAGGCGAGGGTCACGGGTTCTTCAACCGTTCGCCGTGGCTGGAGCGGACCATCATTGTCGCTGACAAATTCCTCGCTTCCCTCGGCTTCCTTGAAGGCGAGCCGACAATGGATGCCCCGACTGGTAAGGCGGTGCAAGCACAAGGGCGACAGAATAAGCAGGAGGTCCGGCAGAGGAATCAACGGGCCGAACAAGCAAAACGGCAGGCCGAACAGTTCTTCAGGCAGAATGATCGCGACAAGGACGGCAAGCTTTCGCGCGCCGAGTTCCCCGAACACCTGAGGCAATTGTTTGACCTCGTTGACGCCAATAAAGACGGCGTCATCACGCTTCAAGAAAACATCGCCTTTCGTGCTGCACGTGTAAGGCGTCAGCGGCGGGACCGCCCCACAATCCCGACGCCCGATTTTGCCAATGTCAAATACGGCACGCATGAGCGAAATGTCTTCGACCTCTGGCTTGCGAAAAGTGACAGCCCGACCCCGTTGGTCATCTACTACCACGGAGGGGGCTTCCGCGGCGGTGATAAACGTTCCGTCAACACAACGCTGCTCAAAAAACTGGTCGAGAGCGGTGTGTCTGTTGCCGCGGTCAATTACCGCCTTTCCGGAGTGGCTCCGTTCCCCGCGCAGATGCACGATTGCGCCAGAGCCCTCCAGTTTATCCGCCATCATGCGGCGAAGTACAACCTCGATCCCAAACGTGTCGGAGCGACGGGCGGCTCCGCAGGTGCGGGCATCTCGATGTGGCTTGCATTTCACAACAACCTCGCCGATCTATCAAGCTCCGACCCGGTCGCCCGCGAGTCCACACGACTTACAGCCGCAGTCGTCTATGCCGCGCAATCGTCATACGATCCTCGTTTCATTAAGAAGCTCTTCAACACCAACCAGGTGGAGAGCGCGCTGATTCCCTTTTTCGGCATGGCAGAGCCGAGTGATGTTAACAACGCGAAGTTTCATCCCCTCTTTGAAGAAGCATCGCCGATCAACCACGCCACTTCCGACGATGCCCCCGTGATGCTGTTTTACCCCCAGGCGAACACGCCCCTTCCACCCAATTCGGATGGCAGACAGCACATCCACCATCCAAAATTCGGATTTGCCCTGAAGGAAAAACTCGACAAACTCGGTGTTGAATGCGTCCTCAAGCTGCGTGAGCAGTATCCCGGCGGCGCTCCGGTCGAGGAATATGCGAAATTCTTCTTCGATAAATTCGGGATGACCTCAAAACAGTAACCGGGGAATAGTCGCCCTTGTCGCCAGGACAGCGACCAGCAGACCATCAATTCTGATTTTGACATCCGTGATAAGTCACCTTCAAGTGTAGTTGTCTTTTTGGATATAGGCTGCATGTAACTATTCAGATACCTTTCGCGGGTGACAGGTCAGTTCGCGTGCATGGGGGCAGGCAAAGCTTCTTGGTGAGACGTTATGAGCTATCGAGTGACGGAAGGAATATCAAACACCTGCCTCGCTTCGTAATGGATGGCCGACTCGACGAGAAAGGAACGGCCACATTCCTCACATTCGCCAACCGC
>JABMQX010000759.1 GCA_013203085.1 bacterium
CGGAAGGCAGACATGGTCATCGTCGGCGGAGATGTGAACTCCACTCTGGCGTGTTCTCTTGTGGCATCAAAGCTCCGGATACCTATCGCCCACGTGGAAGCTGGTTTGCGAAGCTTCGATAGAACGATGCCGGAAGAGATCAACAGGGTCGTCACCGATCTCCTTTCGGAGCTGCTTTTCACGACGTGCGATGACGCAAACGCCAACCTGGAGCGAGAAGGCATTCCAAATGAGAAGGTCTTCTTCGTGGGAAATCCGATGATTGACACTCTGATGGCGTACCTGGATAGGGCGCTGGAGACGGACATCCACAAGAGAATTGGCGTTGCAGAAGGAAACTACGCGTTGCTCACCCTCCATCGTCCCTCCAATGTGGACAAGCAGGAGGTTTTGAGCAGGTTGTTCGACGCCCTGGAGTGGGTTCAGAGCCAAATGAAGCTCCTTTTCCCCGCGCATCCGCGAACGAGCGAGCGGATTCGGGATTTCGGATTGAGTCCGAGGTTGTGCGCCATGCCGAACGTTCACGTTCTTCCTCCACTGAGGTACATGGAGTTCCTTTCGCTGATGGCGAGGGCGAAATTGGTCTTGACGGACTCCGGCGGCATCCAGGAGGAAACGACGATTCTGGGCGTGCCATGCGTGACCCTGCGATGGAACACGGAGCGACCCGTCACCATCCGCGAGGGGACAAATGTTCTCGCCGGGAACGATCCTTCGCGGATCATCACGGCTGTTCGTAACATACTCGACGGGAGCAAGAAGCCGAGCGCGAGACCCAAGCTCTGGGACGGAAAAGCAGCGAAACGGATCGTAGAGGTCCTCAAAGGTTATCGCGGCGCCGGCAGCAAGGGTCGAGAGAAGGGGAGTGGTTCTTGAGGGAAAGTGGACCCGTGAACATCTGCATGGTGCTTGCCGACAAGGACTTTCCCCCCGACATCCGGGTCGAGAAAGAGGCGCGCTCCCTTATCTCGGCGGGCCACCGGGTGTTTCTCCTCTGTGTTCGGACAGGCGAAAGCCCCGCCAGCTCGGTCTGCAACGGGATCGAGACCAGGCGGATAGCTCCCCTTCCTTTCCTCGTCCGGATGCTTAACACTTCCGTCTATCTGCTTTCGACGCGAGACCTTCAGTGGAAACGGGCGATTCGCAAGCTCATCGCGGCACACGCCATTGACGCCATCCACGTGCACGATTTGCCGAAAGTTGGGACCGCCCTGAGCGCCGCGAGAGGGAAAGGCGTACCGGTCATCGCCGATTTGCACGAGAACTATCCGGCGCTGGTCAGGCGCGCCTTTGCTCGCCGGAAGCCGAGGTTGGCGGAGCGTTTCATGCCGCCGGGCAGATGGCAACGCCTCGAGAGGCGCTGGGGAAAGCGCTGCCGTCATATTCTCGCGGTTGTGGATGAGGGGAAGGAGCGCCTGGTAGCGGAGGGCGTTTCGCCGGATAAGATTACCGTCATCGAAAACACCGTTGACGTTGACTATTTCTTGTCCCTGCCGATTGATGACGGATTGGCGGCACAGTTCAGGGACGATTTTGTGATATGCTATACAGGTGGTTTTTCGCCCTGGCGCGGTCTTGACACGGCTGTCAGGGCCATGCCGCGAATTCTGGGGGAAGTTCCGAACGCGAAACTGCTCTTCGTCGGCGACGGAGAGATGATGCCGAAGTTGCGGTTTCTCACAAAGACGATGGGGCTGGATGGAAAGGTGGTTTTCACTGGCTGGGAGGAGTTTCATAGAGTTCCCGGCTACATCGCCGCCAGCGATGTGTGCATCGTGCCGCATGCTTCGAATGAACAAACAGAGGTTACGGCGCCGCATAAGCTGTATCAATACATGCTGATGGGGAAACCTGTCGTGGTCAGCTCCTGTCGCCCGCTGCAACGGATTGTGGAAAGCGCACGGTGTGGACTGGTGTTCGAGGCTGGCGACGCTCAGGCGTTCGCTGCCTGCATATTGAAGCTCAAAGACGCTGAAGTCCGCAGGAAGCTTGGCGAGGCTGGGAAAAGGGCGGTTCGAGAAGAGCTCAACTGGCACCAAACGGCAAGGAAACTCCTTCTCCTATACCGGACCCTTTCCACTCGGGGAGAAGGATAAAAACGAAAAACCTGTGAAAGTGCAAGCATCCGGAGA
>JABMQX010000086.1 GCA_013203085.1 bacterium
AATGCGGTCTGCCCGGATCGTCTCCACTACTGCCATGCGGCCCTTTCTACACACAGGACAGACAATGGAGTGATCGATGCTGTCTGACTCGGCGATTGCGTCCCTCTGTGTTTCGGGTAGGGAGGTGTTTGGTTTCTCAGGAATGCCCAGGGCGATTGGACCAAACGATGCATCGGCTTCCAGAACCGGTCGAAACGCTCTGATGTCCTCAGGGGTCAGGCCTCCTCGCTGAAATTCTCCCACTCAATCTTCCTCAACTTCTTGAGCGCGTAGCCGATCTCCCGGAGGTAATCGCCATAGCAGACCTGCACGTGGAATCCCTCCATGTTGGCCAGCAACTTGCGCCAATTCCCCTCAATCTTGATGTCTATCTGCGAGCGGCAGGCCGGATGAGAAGGCGAGTCAAGGACCTTCCCTCGGAACCCTTGCCACTTCGAGCATCGCAGGTTCGGGATGATGACGGTGACGATTTGCCCCTTCGTGTACTCAACCTTGGTCGCGGCGCCGTAGTCGGATTCGTAGTGGGTCATGATCTTGGTCGGCTCGTAGTCCTTGCCGTTCATTTTTCGGGGCGCCGCACAGTGGGCCACCGTGAAAATGCCGTGATGCGGGAAATGCGAATTGCACACGAACGTTGGCTTTCCGGCGATCCAACGCAAGAGCACGCCGGGCAACGTGTGCGTGAGATCGGTATGGCAGTACGCCGTATACCCCTCGTCGTTCGCCAGGCTCAACGCCAGGCAGGGAGGCGTGTCGAGCATACTTATGATGGAGTGCCCCATGCAGCCGGCAAAACCGAGGTTCGTCGCGCCCGATTCCGTCATCAGCCCCTTGCAAACCCTCAAGGCCAAAAACGAGTTGGCAACGAACTTCCGCTTGGTCATGAGGGTGACGTTGGGCAGAGCGAGCAACTCGTCCGTCTGCCGCTCGACTTCGTTCATGACGTTTTCATCCGCCCGTGCTTTCTGCAATTGCCGGCCGAATTCCGCCTCAGAAATGACTTTGAAGTCGTAATCCCAGACCTCCTTGGCATGAGTGGGCCCGAGCTCTTGGCCGGGTTTGCTGTAGGCCGCCAGCCCGCCGATGGCGAGCATCTTCGTTCCTTTGGCGTTCTTCATGCCATACAACGCCCTCAACCGCCAGACAACCTCTCCATAGTCGTCGACCACAATGTCGTCAACATCCATATTCGGCTCTTCGAAGGTATCGCCATTCCTCCGCAGGAACCGCCAATGGGCGATCTCGTACCAGAGATAGTGATGCCCGGACTTGTGCCGTAAGAACATTATGTTCGGCGTCTTGGACGCAGCAAGCGTATGTACTTGCCAACCACCCGCCGGATACACCAAGAGTACGTCACAGTCGGTGCCCGCCGCCTCTTCGGCCTTTTGATCGCTATCCACTAGCGCCACAGGCAGGATCTCGATGGGAAACTCTGCTTGGGATGCAAGTCTTCTTAATTCGTCCTCGATTATCCTGGCTTCCTCATTTACCTTCCCTAAATTCTCGAGCGCACCATAACTCCGCCAACTACTTTTTTCCTGCCGTTTTTCAATCTGATAGGTAAGAACTGGTTTGATTCTCAAGGCGGCACCGGGCGGTAGGGCTGTCCCGGAAGAAACCGGTTTTGTCGAAGCTGCACTGGCCTGTGAGGTTGCCGCCAGCGTCAGCGCCCCCAGCGCAGCGGTGCCGGCGAGTCCGCTAAGAAACCCCCGCCGGCTCATACCCGTCACCAAGGTCTCGGAATGCCTGCCGCAGTGACAAGAAAACGCGTAGGATTTGGAGTGGTGTCTATGTTCATGTTCATAGTGCTGCATGGCTAAGCTCCTCCTGTCAGCGCTTGTTAGGTTTCTGCTTTGCACCCTTTGGAACCAGGAAAGTCCAAGAGAGCCCGCTAGCGAAATCGAGCTGAAGGCCAGTAGGACCACCCAAGCACTTGTGGCGGAGGATCTCCCGCCTTCAGATGGTCCCGCCGGCACGGCAGATTTCGAGGGTCTCCGCCTGTCTTACTTTCTTGTGCCCAAGCACAAGGTCAACTGCCTCGCATGGCTGGCGGCGCTCACAAGGCCGGAACGACTGAACAGGGCACATGAAATAGTCTACCTTCTGTTCACTGGGGCGTCAAAGGCGTTCTGGTCCGGCCGCGACACGGGAGAGAGGAAATTTACGGTGCGGATAGTCACAGAAAAACCAGAAACGAGATTAA
>JABMQX010000760.1 GCA_013203085.1 bacterium
TATGTGATGTGTATCTCGAAAGATGACGTAGTGGATGAAATAGAGCGCCGTGGACAATCCAACCAAACATACGCCGAGAACAACCAGACAGTTGAGACGTTTCATTTTTCAAAACTCCTTGAGTTTCAGTCAGGATCGCCGCAGAGAGGGCTGAGTGCAGCGTGCCTCCCCAAGCCCAACGTCCGAGTGCGAGTTCCCTGAGCTGTGTCTTGCGCCAGGCAATCGTCCCGGAGAAGAGCGTCATTCTTGCCGAGGTTACTATCCAAAATGGAGCCGCACTTCTTGGAGAAAAGGGACCGCCCGCAACACAATACGGCGGGCGTGCAGAGGAGGAGGGAAGCTGCCGTGAGGACCGGTCCTACTTCCACCATTTCTCAGCGGAGGCGCCTGTATAATAGATGTTTTTATGGCCGACGGCGACGTTCAGGACGTCCTTTTGGCCTGTTACATAGGAGTCATGGCCGGTTCTACGTTTCTGGTGCCAGAAACAGCTCACGATTGGCACTCGCCCACCTCGCCCCGCCGGCCCTCGGCTTTCCCCTTTGGCCATCTCGCGCATCATAGCTTCCTTCCATGTGTAGCCGCGATGGCCGCTCAAGGGACAAGGCGCTCCGCAGAACGTGTAGAGGTAACTGCAATAGTCAACCGGGTCGTTGTTGGAGTCGGAGATCTCGCTGTTGCGAGGGTGGGCTCGCTTATCGAAGTTCGAGTTGAACTTGGTGTCGTCCGTTTGCTTGAACTCCCGATCGTCCGGTTCCCACCACGGTTTTCCGCCATCGGCGCCGATGTGCGAGGCGTCGCCCTGGAGGCAGTAATCCGCAGGGCAAAGATAGGCTTCCTTGGAGTCAATATAGGAAGGATAGAGGTTCGAGAGCCAGTCGGGAAAATCGTCCTCGTGCTCCACCCGGAAGAGGTCAATGGCGCGGCTGAACTGCATGAGGTTATTAAGGCATTGGGTCCTCTTCGCTTTCTCTTTCGCTTTCCTCATGGCGGGTAGAATGATCCCGGCCAGCACACCGATAATCGCCACGACGGTCAGCATCTCGACCAGTGTGAAGGCTCTTGTTCCAGTTGACTTCATAGTCCTCATCCTCTGTTTTTCGGGCAGCGTCTCCGCTGCAGTGGCTCGCAGTGCGCTCCCTTTCAAAAAGCCAGCACTCATATACTGATTATCTCACGATTCTCGACGCAAGACAATCTGTTTAGCAAGTTTTCTTGCGGTAATGCAATTTTCCTATTGACATATTTCGCGTGTGCGCGCATAAGTCTTGAAGAAGTCCTATAGATTTGTGTCAACAACGGCGTGGAAGGGGGTGATCTCTGTGGCCAAGGCCAAAAAGCGAGCCAAAGCGAAGAAGGCAGCAAAACCGAAAGCGAAGAAGGTAGTGAAGGCGAAAGTGAAGTGCGCTGCCAAGAGCAAGGCCGGCAATCCATGCAGGAATTATGCCGACGGACGCTCCAAGTATTGTAAGTTGCATCAGAGAAAGAAGTAGCGTCGGCAAAGAATTGCCCGTTGCCCGCAAAGGTTATTCCCTTCGGGGCAATGGGCATTCTTGTGTTTCCTCACAGCGTGTTTTGCGCATCGCCGAGGGGAATTAAGGCAAGTCAATGTCGAAAAAATAGCCGTGAGTCTTCAAATATATCAACACCTGCCAAAGGGTCTTTTCCACGCCGAGCTTCCGGCAATCCTCCACCAGTTCTTTGAAGATGGCTTGGCACTTCTCAGAGATGGCTTCCGGGTCCATGGCTCTAAAGATGTTGTACTCGGCGTGGTCCTCTGATCTGTCCAGATAGTCATCATAGATTTGGAACAGCAGTCCGAACTTCGTGCCCGTCTGCAATCCGAACTCGGAAAGCGGTGTCCCCACAAAGGGCAAACAGAAGGAGAGTCCGAAGAGGCAGCCGGTTTTCAGTTCCGCCATCTTCCTGTACGTCTCGAAATCGAACTCGCCGACTGCCAACCTCTGCTCCATCATCACACCGGTGATGAGCTTCTTAACCGCGTCAAGACTGACTGCGATTACCGCGGTGTTATTCCTTGCCTTGAGGGCGTACTGAATGCTCTCGCAAATGAAGTGATCCCCGATCAACACCGCGTCAGCATTGGTGTACAGCGTGTTCAGGCAGGGCTCACCTCTTCGCTCCGCGGCAATGTCAATCACGTCATCGTGCACCAGGGAGGTGAAATGGAGCATCTCGATGAGAACCGCGTACCGCTTGACGCTCTCAATTTCGCAAAATCCTTCCTCGGCAATAAGCATGGGGATAATCGCCCTGATGCGCTTCGCTTTTTCGCTCATGAAAATCATGTTCGCCGCCTCGATCATCCCCGTTAGCTCCGGGTCGAACTCCCTTTCGTTGAGAAACTCCAGGTGACATTTATTGACAGTGTCCTTCAGTTCTTCGATTCTCTGTAGGGTCTCGCGCTCCGTAGGCATAGGTGTTTGTCGCACTTTCCTCTCCCGATAGGTTGTCAGTGAAATCCTCTGCTCATCGCCGCGAAAAAGCTTGTTGTTCTTTCTTCACGTGCCAATTTCTGACGACTTCATATAGGCGAGTTGCTCGCGGGTCATTTTCTCGA
>JABMQX010000761.1 GCA_013203085.1 bacterium
AAAAAGAAACTCTATTCGATCCGGGGCCTTCCCTTCTCCGAGGAATTCCAAAAGGTCTTGATGGTTCACGAGCTCACGCACGTCTTGCAGGATCAGAACTTCGACTTGAGCACTCTTCCTCTCGACTGTAAGAACAACGACGACCTCGCCCTCGCGGCTCTCAGCCTCGTGGAAGGAGACGCGACGCTGATGTTCGCGCAATACATGAGCGAAGGCGCCAGGCTCGGTCTCAAAGACCTCTTTTCCTCCTTGACCGTCGGGCAGAAAGAGCTTATCCAAGCCCCCCGCGTCATTCGCAAGAATCTCATGTTCCCTTACACGGAGGGGATTCGATTCGTCACGGGCCTGTTTCACGAAGGCGGCTGGGCGCCAGTGAACCGGGCATATAAAGACCTGCCGCAATCCACAGAACAAATCCTTCACCCGGAGAAATATTCCGGAAAAAGAGACGACCCCGTCCCGATCTCACTGCCCGATTTCTCTTCCGTGGCAGGAAAGAAATGGGAACTTCTCGAAGACAACGTCCTCGGCGAGCTAAACACTCGCATCCTCTTCACGGAATTCCTCGGGTCAATCCGCGCCATCAGGCCCTCGAGGGGATGGGGCGGTGACAGATTCCACGTTTACCGCGCCGATGAGGGAGGCGAGATCCTCCTCATCTGGGCGACCGCATGGGACACACAAAAAGATAGAGAAGAGTTCGTATCTTATTACCGCAAGCTCTTGAAAAAGAAATATGAGGGAAAAGAGTTCACGACCGTCGAAGGAGAAGACTACCTTTCTCTCACATCGGCGGATATCGCTGTCTGGTTAGGGTGGGCAGGAAAAAGGGCTCTGGTTCTTGAAGCCCCCGATGATGGCACCGTTCTGGCCATGGTTTGGGAATTTGTCAAGGCCGGCGGCGGACCTCGCTTCACCGGGAACAAACCCTCTGCCGACCGCGGAAAGAAATGATCCTTTCTGCTATGCCTGAGAAAGCTTAACAATCGGAGAGGTTGCATTCCATGCGACTGGCTGTTCTCATTTCTCTATGTGTGCTGATCGTCGCAGGCTCCATCGGTTCCCTCGTCTTTTACGCCAACTGGAACAGGGACCGCTACGATCCCCTCATCATTGAAGCTGCCACCCAGTACGACCTACACCCCGCCCTCCTGAAAGCTATCATTGACGTCAGGGGACATTTCAACTATTACGCCGGAGGGGAAAAGGGGGAGGTGGGACTCCTCCAGGTTCCCCAGGAGGGAGTCAGAGCGTACAAGACACAGGTTATGAAGAACCCGGATTACGATTTCGGCTGGATTTGCATTAACAAGGCTCATCCCCCTCATAATAAAACCATCAGGCAAAAGCTCCCCGGAGTTTGCAACATCTGTAGAACACCCTTGATCCGTGGAGAGTTGTATCCAAAGAAAAACATCGAAGTGGGCGCATGGTATCTCGCCAAGCTAACCAGCGATATCGAAAAGGCGACCGGGCAAAACGGCAAGGATGTCGTTCCTTTGGTTGTCGCAGCCTATTGTCTCACCGAGAAAACTGTTCGCGAAGTTACGAACGACTATGGCAGCCTCCAGTTGCCGACGCGACTCTACAGCTCCATAAAAGACGTTCTCGACGTGTACCGACGCTACAAGCGAAAAGGGTTGAAATAAGCCCATTCCGGTGCATCTCTGCACAGCCTGCGATCCTGTCCATCCTGTCAGGAATCTTTCCGACAGGATAACAGGATACGGCTCTCGCGGATGGTCAGGAATTGGTCTGCTGCGACGTTCTGCAATTGCTGCTTTGTCCCCGAAGGCCAGATGATCTCGATGCTATCCACCGTTGTCGCCTTGCCGAGACCGAGATGGACCCGACGGTCGCTCACGGACAAATAGCTTCCGCCGCCTTTCAGGTAATGGTACTGCACTTTGCCTCCTGCGCGAGCAATCACCCGGGCGCCGATGGCATCCCTGTTGCTCTTTGTGCCGATCAGCCGTAGCGTCAGCCAGTGCCCTCCCTTCGTATCGTTTCGCAGAAGAACGGGCCGCCCTTCGGAAACATTGACGACCAGATCAATGTCTCCGTCGTTGTCGAGGTCTCCGACCGCTGTGCCTCTGGCAACAGTCCGCCGGCGAAAGTGCGGTCCCGCCTTTTGAGGGGAAACCCTGCGGAAATAGCCTTGGCCGTCGTTTTCCAGGAGGAGGTCAACCGTGGCATAGCGGTCCTCGAAATGTTCCACACCGGTCAGCCCTTTTTTGGCAGCCTCCTCGAGCGTTACGACGCGGCCGGTGCTGATGAACAAGTCCGAATCCCCGTCGTTATCGTAGTCCAGAAAGCTTGGGCTGAAGCCGGTGTACCCCAACGTCGCCTCGTCGAACCCGCATCGAGCAGAGGCATCGGAAAAGACCGGCCATTCGTTGTGGTAAAGCGTATGGATATTCCTGTGTCGGCAAGGAACCATGATGTCCAGCAACCCATCGTTATCAACATCCGCCACATCCACCCCCATGGAAGATTCCATGTT
>JABMQX010000762.1 GCA_013203085.1 bacterium
TCCGCGTCAGCTCGATCGAATACGCCACCACAGGAGGAAAAAATCAGGACAGGCACTTGGAGGTCACCATTTCCCTTTTGGATGACCTTGGTGGCCCGGTCGCCGGTGCGTCTGTCTCCGCTGAGCTTTACCGGGATGGGGGCCTGGATACCTCGTGGACCGGCTCTACAGGCGCAGACGGGACCGTGACGTTTCCACGGAACAATGCCCCCTCAGGCGCCTACACCACCGAAGTCACCGCTGTGTTGGCGGCTGGCTTATCTTGGGACGGCCTCACACCGACGAATGGGTTCACCAAATAACTGCTCCAAGGGTGAGATGGGCTGCCTCCCGGCGGCCCATCTCATTGCGCAGTCCAACACGGGTGGGGATTACTCACGCGGCTACGTACCTTTTCCGCCTGGCTCCTCCTCTGACACCGGCGCGGCACATCTGCGGTTGAAAAACCGGCGTTCTAACGACAGGGGGAACCCCGGATTTTGGGGCGCGCACTGCAACCGGAAACCACGAAATCAGATCGCGTTTCGTGCTCGCGGACCAGCGAATCCTGGACATTAAAATACATCCTCTAACGACCAAAAATCGCATCCCTGGATCCGTAACACTTCATGTCTTCGTAACCGACGCCTAGGTTTTCAGTTACGACTTCGCAGAAGGCGTTTTTTCCGCATATCTCGACCACAGCCGCGGAACCTACCCCGCCTGCCACTACGCTGAATCGTCTGCCCCCCGCTTTTAGAATGCAGGCGCCGTACTATTTCGTTTTCGGCCTTTCCGCCGTTACGCACATCTTTACTTTCGAAATTCCTCGATCGTTTCGCCTATCTCTTTGAGCGTTCGCAAGAAGAAGGTAAGAAGACTTGAACCAGCATGTTCACCTTGGTTTGCTGGTGGCCTCTGCTAAGATCCAAGGGCACGAGCCTATGTTGAATCGTGGAGCGCGCGTTGATTCTGGGAAACATACTCTGCAGCATCGGAGCGGAACGACGGTTTTTTAATCCATTGCATATCAGTAGGTTGCGGCGATTGTGGATGTAGGTACGGTTTCTGCTAATGAAGAACAAGAGGGACGTAGGAATGTGCCCTCAAAAGATCGCCAATCGCCAGGTGCAGCTTCTCCATCTTGTCCATTGGCATGAATACCAAGCCCGTTGGGGAAGACTTGTTCTTGTTGTGGAGCTGTTCTGCGCTAAGAAGAAGGCCGAAACACGGGCGATGGCGCCGCGATGCCGGGGATGAAGCTGTGCCTCAAGCATCCAAGTCGGGCTGAGGCAGAAGGGTCCCTTCTTTTCCGGTGAACATCGAGGCTCCTTGCCTCGCGTGGATTCGCCTTGACCTTTCTTGGCTCAGACTACTATAAGTAACTTGTCATGCGAAGATGGGTGGGTAGGCTACTAATCTTCTTTTGCTGCGTAGCCGTCTTTTTCTCTTGGAGAAGTTGTTTTCAGATAAGGGGGGAAGATTCGCAGGATTACTTTGCCCCGATAATCCCGACTGCGGGAAGTTCTTCTCGGAATCGCGCTGATTTCAGACTTGTCCCCGATACGATAGTTGTTCAATTTGCTCCGTCTTGTTTTCCTACCTCGACGGGCACGCCCGAAGAAATCCTGGACACGGGCACGCTATCTGTTGAGGGGCTCTTCGAATCCTATCGCGTTGATCGGATATCGAAGCTCTTTCGGAATTCGCTTCCTCCACAGCTTCCCACCGAACCGGATCTGTCCCGCTACTACAAAGTGCGATTCTCGACAGACTTTGATCCGAACGAAGTGGCGGCCGCCTTCTCCAACGACCCCGATGTCGACTTCGCACAGGTCATCGGAATCCATCCAGTTCACCAAGCGCCCCCCAACGATACCCACTTTACCGCTCAGTGGGCTCTGGACAACACGGGGCAAACCTACTGGCCCGAGTACGGGCTGAAGGGCGAAGCGGGTGCCGATGTAGGAGCGCTCGGTGCCTGGCAGTTAAGCGATGACCAGGGCCAAGTACTGATAGCGGTGGTTGACACGGGGGTCGATTGGAAACACCCGGACCTCGGCGGAACTCCTCCGGATTATGTGGATGGAAACATTTACTTTAACAAGGCCGAGGTCTATGGCGACACGGGCGCCGATGACGATGGAAACGGCTACGTGGATGACTTCAGCGGGTGGGATTGGGTGGACTGTGTCCTTGCTGTGGATGGAGAGGATGGGGCTGACCAAGATAACGATCCGATGGATTTTAGCGGGCACGGGACGCATTGTGCTGGAATCATCGGTGCAATTGCGGACAACGGCATAGGCATAGCGGGGCTGGCGAGGGGTTGCAAGATTATTCCCTTACGAGCGGGATGGGAAGCGCCGGACGGTTTGGCCTACGTACGAATGGATTCTTGTGCTGAAGCTATAGTGTACGCCACCGATATGGGGGCCGCCGTCATCCTCTGCGGCTGGGGTTCAAGTGATTCAGGCGGCATCGCTGCGGCCGCGGACTACGCAATTAGTAAAGGCGTCATGGTGGTGGTCAGTGCAGGGAACGATGATGCGGATGTGCCTCATTATCTTGCTTCCCGCGAAGACTGCATCGCCGTGGCCGCGACCGACGCGGACGATCTCAGAACACCGTTTTCAAACTATGGTTACTGGATTGACATCTCCGGTCCGGGAGCGAACGTCATCAGCACTTTTTACGCGCGAGACCTGCCGGAACCTGATTGCCATACCTACGCCTACAACAGCGGAACGTCGATTGCTGCCGCCCATGTTGCCGCCCTGATAGGCCTCATCAAGTCGCGCCAGCCTGATCTGTCAGGCGAGGAAATAGCGGACATGATCTACAGTTCCGCGGATGACATTGATAGCATGAACCCAGGGCTTGAGGGCAAACTGGGCGCCGGAAGAATTGACGTCGAGAAGGCGCTGTTATCATTGGCGCCCTCAGTGGCAGAGGCTGAGGCTGCGTATGGCGGTGCCCTCATCAAGCCGCCCGCCCAAGAACAACCTGGATCCGGAGTTGCTGGCGAGCCGAAAGA
>JABMQX010000087.1 GCA_013203085.1 bacterium
CGGTTGACGTCTCCTCAATCAAACGGACTCACCGTTTCCGCCAAGCTTCGCCTGCGTTGTCGTGTCGGAAATGGCACTGGAAAGCCCGTACAACACCATGAACGCAAGCAGCACAATGACGACCCCGATTAGCGTGTGCGGTGAGCCTTCTGCAATCTCTTCCCCGAACTTATTCGCGAGAACAGCCGTAACGACCAGCCGAACCACGTTCGCCACAAGAGCCAGCGGGAATGAAATCAAGACGATCGCAGCCCTTCTCCGAAGGCGGCCGCTCATCAGGTACGCCACTGGGAGGCTCGCCACCAACAAAGTGATCAGGCTTTGCAAGCCGCTGCACTCGTCCGCCACAACCAGAGTGAACGTTGGGAACTTCAGGATTGCCCCGTCCCGAACAACCGCGAAACCGATCCAGGAAAGCATTGTCCCAGCGACCGCCGCCCCCACGGTTTTCAGAGACCCTGTCGCCGCCACCAGAACCGTTCTCGGCAGAGGAACCGCAAGGAATAGGTACAGCAGCGGGAAAGCCAGCCCTCGATAAACATCCTTCCCCCATGCGAAGAGCACGGCCCCTTGAACGAACGCTATCATTCCCACCTGCGACGGTAGAGGATGCTCGATCACGATCCCAAAAAGATTGAGCAAAGCCCCCGCCAGCATCAGAGGAAAACCGATTCCCGAAGACCCGTGGACCCTCACCCCCCGCATCTCGGAGACTCGCCGCGAAATCACCATCAGAGAAAGAAACGGTACGAACGCCAGTTGCCACGGCTCGTCCCCACTCTCCAACTGTCGGCCGGCCCACTCGAAAGCCGGCCAGAAAAACATGACCAAAAGCGCGCCCGCGATTGCGAGGTGCACAATTCCCCATGCCCTCTTTGTCCTCTCCCCGAGGGCAACGGCCCCCGCCGATGCAACCTTTTCGCGCGAACCTTCCTTCATTTCAATACACTCGGCAGAGCCCGGTGAACCTCTCGCGCGAAACGCAGCACCGCCCGCCTCGCTTCATCGCTCTGAGATTTCTCAAGGTAAATCACCTTTGCGACGATGCTGCTTTTCTGAAAAAACGACTTAATCCGGCGGCGAGTCCTCCCCCACAGCCTGCTCAGCCTTCCTTTCGCCCCGGCCCCCTCTGTCAAGGCGCCCTTCCGAACGACTGCCGGCTCAAGGAGGTCACTTTCCCAGAACAGAACTCCCATCCTCTCATTATTTCTCTCGACCCAGCTCTCCCTGACGCCTGCCGCTCGCAGCACCTTTCCATCCTCTCCTCTCAGAAGCGAGTCGTCGGTTTCTACAATCCGCCAGCCATGCAGCTCGTAACAACTCAGCGGGTCAAGCCACCGACATATCTGAAAAGTCAGCTTTTCGCCAGTTTCCGGTCTCGCGTAGCCTCGAACGAAAAGGCTGTATCCTCCTCCGGTTATATGCAGAATACTCGCGCCTTTGTCCGTTACCGACCTGTCCCATTCCCATCCGGCTATCGCCTCCGGAATCTCTTCCAGCTTCTCGACACTTCTCCCGATTCTCTCTGCGTTCAGCTTTGTTCCCAGAGAGCCGAGGAGCAGCCTTGACGCGAACAAGACCGCCAGCGTCACTTCAAGTGCGATCAACCTTTTCGTCAAAACCCGCATTTCCGCTCCTGACCATGATTTCTCGGTGCTATCTACTTTCCAGCGTTACGCCATTGGGCTGCTGGCGATGGGCGGATAGACTCTCTCCTCCAGCTTCTCATTCGCTTTCCAGACCTTATCCCACACTGCTTCCTGACCGGTATATCCCGCCGTCCTGCCCAGAATGGCTGTGAACGCGCCCTCTGCCCCACGCCGAGCTTCGGCGAGAAGTTCTCCGCTCTTGATGCTCTTGACGAAATCCTCGTATTGGTTTCCGCCGGGCTCTGCGTGCCATTCGCCCTCGCTCGACTTAATCGTTCCCGGGCTGTAATACGAACCTTTCGTCCCATAGAGTTCCCGCTGCACGCCCGGAGTACCTCGCATGACCTGTCCCGAGAGGTAATTCAGGTGCACAGCCCCCGGATAGTCGAAAGCAAGGTTAAAATGGTCGAAGATGTCGCCGTGCATCGTCCGAACCTTCCGCCCGCCGTAACCGGCGCACCGGATCGGATGACCTCCGATGAACCAGTTCAGAACGCCAAAGCAGTGAACGTTCTGCTCCGCAATAAAATCGCCTGAGAGCCAGCGGAAGCAATACCAGTGGCGAACCATCCAGTCTTTTGTGAGAGGCTCCGGCGCCCGCTCTCCGACGTGAAACGGCCCGAACGTGTAGATCGCTCGCCCATGAACCAGCGTCCCCAGAGCGCCCTCCGCCACCTTCTTCTGTGCTCCGATATATTCGTTGTCGTGATGATGCTGCATCCCAACCATCACGCTGAGCTTCTTCGCCTTCGCTTTTTCTCCCGCTTCGAGAACCTGACGGCAGCCCCACGTGTCCACAGCCACCGGCTTCTCCATGAACACATGCTTGCCGGCGTCAACCGCCTCCACAAAATGACGCGGACGAAAACCTGGCGGCGTCGTCTGAATGATCGCGTCCACCTCCTTCAAGTCGAGCACTTTCTTGTAACCGTTCTCCCCCACAAAACAGCGCGATTCATCAACCCTGAACGCCCTTTGGGCAGCCTTCGCCCGATCCTCAAAATAGTCCGACACAGCGATAATCTTGGCTTCGCCCGTCCTTGCAAAGGACCTCGCATCGCCGTTGCCGCGTCCGCCGCAGCCGATGAACCCGAACTGAATCTTCGAATTAGCCGCTGTCCCGCTCACCGATTCCCCCCTCACAAGGCTGAATGTCGAAGCCCCGACCGTCGCCATCGCCGCTGTCTTCAGAAAATCCCTCCTGCTGACCTTCCTGCTCTCAACCTTCTTCATCTCGCTTCTCCTTAAGCTGATTGGTCACCGGAACACGTCCCAATAGAGCGATTCAAAACCAATGAACCTCGCAACCAGAATATCATCCTATCCGCTGATGTCAACTTTCTACAACGCCCATTCCCCTGTCGTGAGCTTGTGGCGCAGACCAAGACAGCCCGAAAAAATGTGCCTTGGACTTGCCCGAACGCAGATTTGGAGGTAAAATAGTAATGGTGACAGTACGAGGGACTCGGATGATATCGAGACCGCACAAGATTGGGAGATGGGGGCTACGAAAAAATGACTTCCGGAAAGAGGGCGCTCACGCGAGTTGAGTTCATCATCACAGTTGTCATCATTGGCGCCCTCGCGGCGTTCGTTTTCTGGGGAGTGGACGGCCCGCGGGGGAAGGGCGAGCACGTCAAAACCCGGTCCATAATAGATGACCTCTCCATTGCTCTGACCAACTTTGAACGAGACATGGGAGGGTATGATGTCAAGGTTGGCAACCTCCAGTTCCCCACGGGCGAACTCAAAACAGAAGGGGAAAGGATCAACCTCATCCGGATTCTGACCGGAAAGCGGATGAGACAGGACGGCACGTTCGAGATCATCGCCGACGTCCGAGAAGACGAGCGATGGAATGGCCCCTACCTCGATCCCTACCCCAGTCAGCTCAAGCCGAAGGGGAAAGGGCGGATCGGCCAGCTTGTTGATGCCTGGCACAATCCTATGATGATTCGGATCAGGCGAGGACAGGACGACCCGACGATGCAACACCGTCCTGATTCTTTCGAGATCTATTCTTGGGGGCCGAACCGGCGCGACGATGGCGGCTCAGGTGACGACATCACCAACTGGGGATGACGCGCTCACATCGCGGCTCTGTCGTAGGCCAAGCTGTCAGGTCATCTTGTTCCCCGGATCTCATCTCTCCCTCATTGCTCCGACCAGCACTTCCCTGCTGAAGCCTTCCCCGATCTGCCCGTTTTTCGCATAGAGGTAGAGTGCCGCCTGGAAGATGCTCTGGAGCGCGGACTGAATCAGCGCCAGGATCACAAAGTACACAATCGCCAACCCCACCCAGAAGATGATGCCAGGTTCCGGCAGCAAGGCGATTCCCATCGCTGCAATCACGATTCCGATAAATCCCAGCGCCAAGAACACCAGGCCGAAACTGAAATTCCCGATGAGCTGCTCCCCCCACGTCTTCTTCAGCAGGGCCGTGGACTCTTTCAGCGCAGCCATGGGGCTTTTCCTTTCCACAACGAGAATCGGGATCACCAGAAAGCTCACCACCGACCATGCCATTCCGATCAGTCCGGCAACGAACCTTCCGACCTTCTCCGACCGGTCCTCGATGATCCGCAGAATCAGCCCTACGGTCGCCGCCACAAACGCCCAGCCCAGAATTAGCGGCAGTCTCGAAAACGATGCTTTGAACCCCTCTTTCAAATTCGGATTCTTCCCCGCCATTCGCATCACCGCGCACGCGATCACCGCCGAATTGAAGAACACGATGAAGAAGTAATTGGCGAAATAGAACAGGAAAAGCGTCCCGTAATACGCCACCTGTTCGGACGTCGGGGCGTTCTTATCCGGCGGCGCCCACTCCTCGCTCCCGATCATCGGGATAGCAAACGTCGCCAGCACCGCCGCGCAGCACACCGCCGCCAGCAACGGAAACACCAGCGTCTCCTTGTCCTTCTTCAGCACCTGCCACGACATCCCCATCAACTGCCATGTCCTTGACAACTTACCCATCGCACTCACCTCCTCATTTTCACCGAAGGGACAACCTACGACAACGTCCGCGTCCGCCCCCGCACACCGAGCACGAGCCAACTCACTTTACCACGACCGCCTCCCACCTGGCAAAGCGCTCTCCTGCCTTTTCAGAAAACGGAACAATTAACCTCGCAAGAAACTGTAAAAGTCAAACGCCTTACCCTCTTTCTCTCAGGTTGCGGGTTGAGTCATGTCTCAACTCATTACACCAGGGGTGCCCGGATCTCTCCCTCCCTCCCCAACCACACAAACTCGCAAAGAGCCAAAAAGAAAGACCGCCGGGGTCCCGAACCGGACCCCGGCGGTCTGTGCCCTAAGGGCTCAGTCACGGGACCGTTATCGAACCAGAGGGCTTAGCGTCCGGATCATACGGGTCGTAGCCTTCTTTCGTGACGTCGTCAACGGTGAACGTGAAGGTTGTGCCGCTGGCTGCTCTCTTAATCCTATTCGATTCGAGCGCAACTTTCCCGTCGGATCCGGTAAGTCCAGAGTCGCTATCTGAGGTCGCGCCGCTCCACTTTCCACTTACGGTCGCACCTTCCACCGGACCGTTGCCGTCAACAACTGTTACGGTTGCCACGGCCCATGTATTTATGCCAGCCGTCCTTATCTGCATGACGATGCTGGCAACGTGCATCGTGTTCTCTCCGGGTTCAGTGACGGTGGCTATTGCTTCGTCTTTGCCGGTTGCTCCCGCGTAGTCGGTTACTGTTAGCTTAACGGTGTAGATTCCACTAATTAAGTAAACATGAGTCGTTGTCACGCCAGTGCCACTCGTTCCATCACCGAAGTCCCAATCGTACGCACTTATCCCATCGTCGATATCGTAGGAGCCCGAGGCAGCAAATGTTACTACTTCATCCACGAGGGCCGTTTGGTCTGGGCCTGCATCTGCCACTGGTGCGTCGTTACGCTCAGCTATATCAGCTGTGGTAGTGGAAGTAGTGGAAGGATCGGAATCTACCTTGCCATCATTTACGACTAAAGTAACCGTGTATGTGCCACCAGCAGTATAGGTGTGGCTTGGACTCATACCTGTACCTGTGTTTCCATCGCCGAAATCCCATTCGTACGTCAGAGGATCCTCGTCCGGGTCAGAAGAACCGGAGCCATCAAACGTTATGGGTTCATCCTCTGTCCCGGTATACGGTCCGCCTGCATCGGCCACCGGCGGATCGTTGGGTATGAAGGTGTAATTCAAAGCGGCGTCTGCATCAACCAGACCATGGCCGTAGACCGGGTCCCAGCCCGAATCACCTTTGTCCTCGGCAGTGAATTCCAGGCACTCCCTCACCTCATCGGGCGTCGTAGCGACACCGTGAGATATCACCAGAGCGGCAACGCCGGACACGTGGGGGGCCGCCATGGAGGTCCCCTCGAAATACCAATAGTTGAAGTCGGTCGGGTCCTTGGTGTTAGGGTTGAACGTATTCTGAAGCACTCCGTCTGGCTGACCGTCGCCGTCCTGATCGAGTATGTCGTATGTCCCCTCAATGTAGATCTGTCCGCCCGGAGCAACTAAGTCCAGCGATTCACCGTAATTGGAGTAGTACGCCAGCGTCTCGTCGTACCTCGTAGCTCCCACAGCTATCACGTACTGGTCGTAGGCAGCGGGATAGCCTACCTGAGCAGCCCCATCGTTTCCTGAAGCGGCGATGACGGTAACCCCTTCACCATGTGCGTAAGCTACGGCGTCTTCCAGCGTCTCGGAGTACTCGGGTCCGCCAAGGCTCAAATTGATCACGTTCGCCCCGTTGTCGGCTGCCCAGTAAATGCCGTCAGCGATGTCGGAATCCCAGCCGGAACCGTTCCTGTCCAGAACCTTCACCGGCATGATGGAGCAGTCGAAAGCCACCCCGGCTACGCCCAAACCATTGTTTGTGCTCTGGGCGATGGTGCCCGTGACATGAGTTCCATGCGCATTGTCGTCGTTGGCATGACTGTCGTTGTTGATGAAGTCATAGCCTTCGACGAAGATCGTGTCGGCCAGGTCTGGAGCTAGTTGGTACGTTATCGAACGGTCTCTGCCCCGCCCGGGGTTATCAACGAACTCCTCCCAATCTTCATACGCCACCCCCGTATCCACAACCGCAACGATGACGCCAGCCCCCGTTGCAGTATCCCAGGCCGCTTCCATGTTAATCCCACCATAAACGGGATTGTCCAAATGCCACTGAAGGACATAATACTCGTCGTTCGGAGCCCAAAAAGCGTGGCGGATGTAATTCGGCTCGGCGTATTCGACGTTGGGGTTTTTGCTGAACACGGCAACCATCTCCTCCACGGTCCTTCCGGGCGGGATTCTAAGCCGCCGAAATCCGGCGAAGGGGCTCTTGTAGAGTTGAGCCGTTCCGTGAATCCCGTTCAGCCTCTCGATCATCGCCTGTCCCACCCCCGGCTTGAACGTTACGATGATTTCCCCGGCAGCATACTCAACCCCCTCCTGTCCCCCGGCCATGCCGCTGAATAGCAAGACAGCAATCAATGATGCAAGAAGACCGTAGAAAACTCTCCCATTAGCCATGTTTCTGCCCTCCGTTACAGTAGGATTAGTACGGTGTGTTTTGTGGACGTGTCAAAGTCAGGATGGTACCTCCCCGACGATATTCATATTCGGGCACTGCAGTGAAACGGCTCAAGCCCCCCCCCGACAGTCAACACGAACCTACTCCTCCCATCCCGGCTTGTCAAGAAGAAAAACGCCCGTGCAGTATTGCCTCAGTTGTCGGCGGAAGTGAAATATGGAGTGCTGCCTGCCAGGCCAGGGAAGCTTGCTTCAGCTTTCATCTCCGCTTTCTTGCCTTCATGTTCTTCATGACCTTCAGGGTTCGATACTCCACAAATTCCTCGGCACTGCGGGAGCGCGGTACGTCGTCCTGAAACAACTGCGTTCCTCTGCCGGAATCTATTTCTGCATCAACGGCCAGGGCATTATCCTGGACCCCGGACCCGGCACCCTCGCTCGCTGCGCCGCCTCACCCACGAGGGCAGGCGCCTCACAACCAGAGGTTTCTGTCGAGGGTACGGTACTGGATTGCCTCAGAGATGTGATGGGCTGTGACGTTTTCGACGCCTTCGAGATCGGCGATGGTGCGGGAGACCTTGAGGATCCTGTCATAGGCGCGGGCGCTGATGCCCAGTTCGGTGATCGCCATTTTCAGGACGTCCCGCCCTTCCTGATCGAGACAGCAGAACTCTTTGATATGCCGCGAGGTCATCGCCCCATTCGAGAAGGTCCGGCGTCCCTTGAATCTCTCCCTCTGGACTTTTCTCGCTTCGTTGACCCGCTCAGCAACCTGGGCGGAGCTCTCCCCCGCGTATTCGCTGGCGAGCTCCTTATACCTCAGCGCAGGAACGTCCACGTGGATGTCCACCCTGTCGAGCAACGGCCCGGAGATGCGAGACATATACCTGTGAATTTGCGACGGCGTGCAACGGCATTCCCTCCGTGGGTCAGTGAAATAGCCGCACGGGCAAGGGTTCATAGCAGCGGCAAGCATGAAATTCGCCGGGAACGTCAACGAACCCACGGCGCGGACAATGGTAACGCTTCCCTCCTCCAGCGGCTGTCGCAGAACCTCCAGAACGTTTCGGTTGAATTCCGGCAGCTCATCGAGAAAGAGAACTCCGTTGTGAGCGAGGCTGACTTCCCCCGGCTTTGGGAACGTGCCGCCCCCGACAAGCCCCACATAGGAGACCGTGTGATGCGGACTCCGGAAAGGGCGCGTTGCGACCAGGTAGTTCTTCGGGGTCAGGAGGCCGACGATGCTGTGAATCTTGGTTGTCTCCAAAGCCTCCTCCATGCTCATCTCCGGGATGATCGTTGGGATGCACTTCGCCAGCATGGTCTTTCCGGCGCCGGGGGGACCGATCATCAGGATGTTGTGGGAACCCGCCACAGCTACTTCCAGAGCACGCTTCACATGCTCCTGCCCCTTGACGTCGTTCAAATCTATCGGGTAACTCGACGCTTGCCCGAACACTTCCTTCAGGTCTATTTTGAGAGGCTGGGTCGCGATTTCACCGGCAACGAACTTGCTCGCCTGCACGAGGTCATGAACGGGATAGGTCTCAATACCCTCCACGATGGAAGATTCCGCGGCGTTCTCGGCAGGGACGAGAAGGCCCCTTTTCCCGTTATCTCTTGCCGCAACGGCGACCGGCAAAACCCCCTTCACCGGCCGCACGCGGCCATTCAGAGCCAGCTCACCGACGATCACATAGTCGCGGAAACTCGTTGTGCGAATCTGACCCGTGGCAGCCAGAAGGCCGAGAGCTATCGGGAGGTCGAAGCCGGGGCCCTCCTTCTTGATGTCCGCAGGAGCCAGGTTGACCGTCGTGTTGCCCTGGGGAGGGGAGAAACCGGAGTTCTTGATGGCGGCGAAAACCCTGTCCTTGCTCTCCTTGACCGCTGCGTCCGGAAGGCCGACGATCACAGTCGTCCGCTCCCTCGCCGACGAGAAGTCAACCTCGATCTCCATTATGTACGCGTCAATCCCGAAGATTGCGCTCGAATAGACCTGCGACAGCATTCCAATTGCCTCCACACGCTAACGTGCGTCCGATGGACTGTCTGGCCAAATGCCCCGTCAGATACTTGTCGTGCTCGCCGCCTTCGCGGCAGGAGAGCGTCAGCGAAAACGATCGTTTCCGGGGAGAGTATCACGGATTCGCCTTGCACCGCAAGACCGCGAAGCGTTTGAATCCGGCTGTGTTTCGGCGGCATGCTCCCTGGCCGCATCAGCGTTGCGGCGGAGGCCGTTTGCCCCGGGCAGCCACCGGCCATCCGACGCAGACACCCCGGGTCGCATTTCTGCCGGGCTTCTCGGTCAAAAAACTCCTCCGAATCACGCCAGCCACATACACCCAGACCCCAAGCCTTTGGAGCCCGGTGGCATTCGCAAGAGGCGCAGTAGGACGTTTCAGAGCCCTTTCTTGCACGTCTCCTGCCCCGGTCCCAAGGACGGCACGAAGTCTCATCGGACCGGGAACGACCGCAAGCGGCTCGCGGATACCCTCCACGGCCCCCCATTTTTGCCCGGGAGAAACCTAACTATATGCCCGGACCTTTCTGTCTCGAGAATCTCGGCACCGAACCCCATCGAGGAATCAGGCACCAGGAATCTGACCCTGGGCAGGCTGCTTTTCTCCCCGGCACGATAGACCATGAAAACGCTAACGAACCTCCCGACCTCCGACTTTGCGTCTGCCTCCGCCCGGAAATGCCATTGATTCTTCTCGCCCCACTCCGGGGCGTCGGGGAACTCGTTCGTTTGATGGAAAATCCAGTGACGGGGCAAAGGAAACCGGACTTTCATTCGGGCGTCTCCCTGCGAGACGGTGACGGTCTGGTTTTCCTCGTCGAGTTCCATCTCCGATAACGAATGCAGCCACCATTCGTACGCCACGGGTTCCGGCGCCGCAAGGTCGTCAAAGACGACAAAAATGCCCGGGCGAACGTGCACGATATGGCGATGAAACCTCGTGAGAAGCCCCCGGTACGCTTCCGTGGCATCCCCCGCTACATAGTCGTACTCATCCCAACTGCGGAAAGCGAGGATACGTCCTTTCGCGAGGGGATCGTGGGGGCGCTGACCTTTGCCGCCGTTAACCGTAATGCAGTTGGAGGATTTCGTCTGCCACGACCAATTCCTGTGATGATTGGAGCCGTACCAGGGATAATAACCCGATTTGATCGCCAGCGCTTCACCGAATGCCTCGATAGTGAACGCGTTCTCATCGGCGTGGGCGTGGCTGATGGTGCCGTAGGGATCGCTGTGGAACAGGAAGTGAATGTCGTTTTGGGCGTCCCCGAGCTTGCTGTGAAGCGATACGAGTCCCACGCCGGGGAAATAGCGGTTGGGGGACAGTGCGGAGGGATTTTTGGCTGTGGGCGCCTTTCCGGCAAGGACGATGCCGAGCGGCCCCGTCCCTGAATCCGCTTTCATGAAATCGGCGTACCAGCGAAGATAAGGGTCGTTCAACAGCGCGGAGAACTGATACATCAACTGCCCCATGCTGCGAGAAGGTCCCCGGTGCTCGCCGTCCCCGAAGGGCGAAATCTCGGCGTAAGGCGGGTTGGTGTAGAGCTTGTAGTAAGGAGTGTTGCTGAAAAAGGGCTTCTCCATGAGGTCAATGCCCGCGGCGTTGCGAAGGGGCACGACGAAGTGCAGGGCGAACCCCATGTAGTACGACCAGTAACTCGGACCTTCATGCCAGCCGCCATCGTCCGTCGCCCACGCCGGATAGACCCCCCAGAAGACCTGCAGCACGTAATCCAGCCATTGTTTTGCTTCGGGCCACTCGTGACAGAAAGCGAGGGACGCCTCGCCCAGAAAAC
>JABMQX010000088.1 GCA_013203085.1 bacterium
AACGGCTTATTGCAGCCCGGATTGCAGATGGAACCCTCGGCGCGAATCGCTTCCGCGAAACGCTGAATGGAAAGACCTCCTAAGTCCTCGCGCACATACTTGAAATGGGGGTAATACCAGCCGCCTTTGGTGGTATTTGAGTCTTTTTCTGGGCGGATGGCCTTTAGACCGGGCGTTCCTTCGAGCAGGTCGCAGAAATAATTCATGGCTTTATCAATTTCGGACATCTGCCGGGGATACAAGTCTAACTGCACCAGTCCAAAGGCGGAACTTAACTGGTGCATGCGGTGTTTGAACCCTCCACAGGGCAGCCCCGCAAAAGGTTTGAGGTCTTCCAACTGAATCTCATCGTGCCGAACATAATGCCCGAAGAGAAGAGCACGTTCATAGATTCGTTGATTGTCGGTGAAGAGAATGCCCCCCTCACCGATAGCCAGAGACTTGCCGGTCATCAGCGAAAAAGCGGCTGCATCGCCGAAGGTGCCGACTTCCTCGCCTTTGTAAAGGGCGCCGTGGGCATGTGAACAATCCTCCAGAACTCTGAGATCGTGCTTGGCGGCGATATTCATAATCGCATCCATATCGGCGGGCATGCCAGCATAGTGGACCAGCACGATGGCTTTGGTGCGAGGGGTGATGCGATGCTCAATATCACCGGGGTCTATGCAGAGGGTATCGGGGTCAATGTCAGCGAAGACAGGTACGGCGCCCAGGTTGTAGGCCGGCAAGGTCGAGGCCCAGTATGTGATACTCGGCGAGATCACTTCATCGCCGACGCCTATGCCCATGCCATACATGGCACCCAGGATAGCCGCGGTCCCATTATGGTAGGCGAGGCCATACTTTCTGCCCAGCAGCTCAGTATATTTTTTCTCAAATTCTTTCGTAACATCTATGCCCGACATGTTTCCCTCGCGAAGCACCTTCAAAACGGCCTCTTCATGTTCCCTGGTAACGATAGGCCAGACGAACATGTCAGCCTGATCAAGGTTTACTGCCTTTCTTCCGCCGAGCAAGGCCAGTTTCTGATCGGTTTCGCTTTTCGGAGCCATGTCGTGTATTCCTTTCTCTTTTACTCAAATCCAATCGAACTGGGGCCATATTGAAAGGTTTGTCGGGCCGATTGTTGCAGATTCATTTCCCGGGACGTACGGGCTTGGAGCGGCCGCTCCGCCAGGTCATCAGTCCGCCTATGACGATGAGTACCCCGCTGAGGGACAAGTTCAAGAGGAAAGCAAGTGAACCCGAAACCCACGGCAGCACGCCCAGCATCAGCAGGCCAATGAACAGTATCGAAATGCCGACGACGCGGAACGGCGAGAGGATCTTTTCGTCGGTGGTCGCGAGCTGATCCTGAGCCAGTTGGCCGATAGGCGTTGCCAGTCGCTTGTGAAATGATTCGACGCGGTCACGTTCCCCGGCACCCATCGGCCTCAGCAAGGTCACAAGGAGCATGGCGATCGAGGTGACCAGGGCGGTGCTCATAAGGAGCACGGTCTCCTTTTTCCAAATCTTGCCAAGGAACTCCATTTCATCCGGACACCAGAAGAATAGACCCAATCCTACCACAATTCCGCAAACGAAGCCCACCAGCGCGCTGAGGTTTGTGACCCTCTTGGAAAGCAACCCCAAGAGCATCGGGATGGCAACCGGCGCGGTGGCGATACTGAACAGCTTCATCATTGTTCGGAACAAGTCTTCTCCCGTGCCTCTGTACAGGAGGAGCGCTGCTCCCAAGGCGATGATGCCGATGAGCAGCGTCATCAGCCGCCCGACCAGAACCAATTCCTTTTGCGAGGCGCCAGGACGCGCCAGCCGGCGATAGACGTCGTTGGTGAGCACACTCGCACAAACGTTGTAATGACTACTGAGCATTGACATGGTCGCAGCGAACATGGCGGCAATGACCAGGCCAAACATCCCGGCGGGAAGCAATCGAGCACACAACAAGGGATAAACTTTGCCTGCGTCCGCAAGGCCGCCGATGAACCGGGTTGCAGCCATAGCGGGAAGGAACATCAGGGGTGGCCCGACGATGTACAAGCCCACGACCAACCATCCCACCTTAAGAGCGTCTTTCTCTTTCGGCACGCAATAATAACGCTGGATGAGCGACCAGTTGATACTGCTCCAGGCCAGGCAATATAAAACGACGGCTGCGCCAACGTAGAACCAGTCGTACTCGGGAGAGGTCAACCTGAAGAAGCCTGCCGGCGCATTCTGAAGAAAAGCAGCGACGCCGCCAGCCTTCGCAAGCGAAAGCGGCACAACGATAAGGACCGCGACGGTCAGCACGATAAACTGAATGAAGTCCGTCACGGCCACCGCCCAAAGTCCCCCCATGAAGGTGTAGGCCAGCATGATGAGCCCGGCGCCAATCATGCTTAGTTTCATATCCAAACCCAGGCCCACGGAGATGAACATGCCGATGGCGACCAGCTTCAGCGCGTCATCAATCACTATCACGGGAATACCCTGCCAGGCGAAAACTTGCCGGAGCGCAGGACTGTAGCGAGTTTCAAGATACTCCACCGGACTGTCTATTCGGGCCCGCCGCCACTTTTTCGCGAATAGAAGCACGCTGAAGATCGTTGCCGGAACGGCGACCCACAGCAGCGTTACCCCCACCCAGCCATACTTATAGCAGAGGGCAGGGTAGAAAATGAAGGCAGCTACGCTGAAGCTGCTCATGTAAAACGAGACGCCGCTCAGCCACCACGGGATGTTGTTTCCCCCGCTGAAGTAGTCCTTCATCCCCCGCATAAAGCGGTAAAAGTACGCTCCGATGGCCAGCATCAGTACAAAATAGCCGACCAACATGGCATAGTCCGGGAACTGTACCTGTCCTTGAGCCAGAAGCATCATCTCAAACACTCCTACCTTTAGATACGCCCAGCAGGCTGTGCCGACTGCGACCGTCCGTCCGTTATCCAGAAGAAGCTACGGGGAAGGCTCGCCGGCGAGGCACCGCTTAATCTACAGAGCCGCGCGCCATGAACTGTCTGGCTTCCTAAGGCTTGAGCCACTTAGGCCGTAATCATGCGGTTAACCGCAGTCAAGTGGCGTCATCATTTGAACTTACCGAGCGACCTGATGTACGCTGCCGAGTCCGCAATGTTCTTCTTCGTTTCGGCCTCATCCCATTCGACGCCTTTGACGCCTTCGATCTCCATGGTTATCGGTCCGGTGTAACCGTGCTCCTTGAGAATCCGCAGCACCTCCGGAATGTCCACGACCCCCTGACCCAACGCGGGGAAGTTCCATGTCTTGTACTCCCCGTTGTGATCCTTCACCTCGACGGTAGCCACATAATCAATAATCTTTCTTAACTCGGTGGGAGCATCGGTACCCTTGTTGTAGTAGTGAATGTTACCCGTG
>JABMQX010000763.1 GCA_013203085.1 bacterium
CTCGCCTGAGGCTTCTCTTGAGAATTGAGATGCGAAAGTGCCTGGACAAGGGTCTCGCCAGGTCAGTCGCCTGATTAAACCCCCTCGAAAAATATCTCCGCCAATGCAAAGGCACAGGGACAATGGCATCATATTGCGACATATCAGCATGTTCCCTGACGTAATTCAGGAGCAGCCCGCCCAAAAAAGATCGGAGGTGGCGTCCTTTTCCGTACTTGAAAAGGCGAATAAGCTCGCTGAGGGGCCGCGGTCGGTCGGTCTCTTCCTTCCTCCTATAGAGGTAGGGCGAGTAGCCAGCATCATAATAAACGCGGGTTGAGCGGCAGTCCTCGCAAAGGAGCCTCTCAACCGACACACCGAACATCTTCCTTCCGCACTTGCTGCACACGGGTGGCTCAACGGCGATGATTTCCCTGGCGTGTTCCACACAAAGAGGTGAATGCCGCGAGGAGTCTGTTGGGCGCTCGCAGATGATGCATCTGCTGGGAAAAATCAGGCCGATGAAGTTCTCGGAAGCCTTCCTCAAAAAGCCCACGAACCTTCTCCCCTTCCAAGGGTCAAGCCTTCGGGGAATCCACCTCCATCACGGGATAGATGCTCCCCGACTGACTACTTCGAGGCCCCTTTCCCCCGTGAAGGACCCTCGCCGCCCCTCGATTGAAACTTATTCCCAAGGACTGCAATCACGATGGTAAGGCCGACAATCATTATCCAGGTCAGCAAGGCGTCCACGCCCTTGAGGAACGACGGATAGGGGTCTGGAGAGCCGAAGATGAAAACGGACCCTTTTCCTCCATAATTGAAGAAAACGCGGTCCAGCTTGCTGAAGAATACCAAGCTGGCGTGAAGGCCCATCGGAAGAAAGAGAGCGGATGTTCTAAGATAAGCGACCGTGAGAAGGATACCTATCAGGAAAAGGCCGATGGCGAAAGGAAGAATCTCATTGAAATTGCTGTATCTCTCGAACGAGTGCACCAGAACTTTGAACCCCCCCAGTGGGTCAGACCCGGAGACCTTGGGCAGCTCGCGAGGACGCATGAAATGAACGAGGCCAAAAAAGGCTGCTGCGGTGATCGTTGCCAGTCCGGTCCCGAGGTCGGCCCGGAGACCCTGGAAAACAATGCCACGAAAAAAAACCTCTTCAAAAAAGGCGACGACGATTGCCGTGCCCAGAGCGGCGCCGAAGGCATTCCAGAAGGCGGCGGCTGTTATGTGAGGATTTATGAAACGCCCTCCGCCCAGAACCGCCATTACTGCTGCCACGACGAGAAGCGCAACAACACCAATTAGAAATCCGCCGATGAAAGGTTTGCCGGGAGGGCTCTGCTTGGGGTTAATTGAGGTCTTGACCTGCGACTTGAGGTGTTTTCGCAACCAAACGAAAAGCAAGAGCGCAAACACCCCCGCGCAACGATAGAAAACGCGGTAGAGTTTTGTGTCCTTCCCTCGTACGGCATCCACAAGCACTTTCAAAAGGGGTGCAAGAGCCGCCGCCGCTATACCCGCGCAGACGAGCACGAAGGGGATAAGAATATAGGACTTTGTCAAAGGGCCTTCTTTTGTTTCTGCCATCGGTCTCCTCGCATGGATGTGCTCGGGCTGCTCTACCAAGCAGGCGCCCCCGCCTTTAGTGCCATTATGCGCATCACGCCGCCGGAGAGGCTCCGCCCTTGCCGCACGGAACGTTTCCTGCCGCCCTCCCGTTGACGCGAGCAACACAGAGATAATACGACAGAGCAAACCGCCGGTCAAGCACCAAGAAACAGATCGTGTGGCTACGTTTAAGTGGTCGAGAAGTTGCCTTTAGTTTGTTTCTCCCACGTTGCAGAACTCCGAGTGATGAACCGCAACTCAGAAATAGGGTGGAGAGGCCCCTTCGGGTCCTTGGCGTCTTGGCGAGAGAAGAAGCGAGAGGAAACCTCTCGCAAAGGCGCAAAGGCGGAAAGATACAGTCTAACGCCGGCATCTTGTCGGCTATGCCTCGCCGGGCTCCCATGCCCCCGCAGAGGGCAAGGTCCCTTC
>JABMQX010000764.1 GCA_013203085.1 bacterium
AACTCACAGAACATATCTCCTCGGAGATTACCACGCCGGGGACGGTTACGCCAGCGGTTTCGTGCCTGTTGACCCGGCTGTATTTTGGTCATCTTGTTCCTTAGCACGTCCGGCGATGTTGCCGGGCCTCTGGACGAAAGAGCTCGGTCCGCGCCGCAGCTCCAATGCCGTGTTTTTGGCTGTGGCGCCTCTTCGTTTTCGGATTTCGGAGTTGCGATTTGAGAGTCCGCAATCGCCATTCCGCAACCCGCAATGGCGCAAGGTCTCAGAGACCTTGCCGAGTTTCCCACGTCGCTCCCCCTTATCCAGATTTCCCTCGAAAGCCGTTGACGAACTGTCTGACATCGAGTAGCCTTTGTCGAAGAGAGTCCCCTTTGATTGTGAACATTGTGGAGCCCGGCGGCGATTTGAAGGATGGACATGGAAAACCTTGCCGCTCTTAGCGTCTTAGCGAGAGAAAGTGGAGCGAAGAGTTCTCTCGCAAAGACGCAAAGACGCAAAGAGGGGAAGGGGGGAGATTCACCATGAAGATAGGTCTGCTCGGTCTTCCGAATTCTGGCAAAACCACTATCTTTAACCTCTTGACCGGCTTGTCCCAGCCCATGGAGCCGTTTTTCACAGAATCTTCGCAGGTGCACCTCGGACTGTCCAGGCTCGTTGATCCACGCCTCGATTTCATCAATTCCCTCGACCCGAAACCAGAAGTCAAGTACGCGGAAATCAATTTCGTGGATATGGCGGGGTTCCTGGTGGAGCACCACGACAAAACGCTTCATACTCCCGCGGAGTTCTTCACGCATCTCCACGATGTAGATGCCTTGCTTTACGTGATAAGGGCGTTTGACAACCCGGAAGTTATGCAGGTTTACGAGGACGCGAACGCCAAACGGGACATCTCCGCGATAGAACTCGAGCTGATTGTGGCGGACATGGAAGTCGCCGATAGGAGGATTGAGAAGCTCGAAAAGGAGTTGCAGGCGAAGAAGGACAAGCGGTCCGTGGAGCATGATGTCCTCCTGAAATGCAGAGAATTCTTGAACGATGAGCTGCCCCTTCGCCAGCTCGAGCTTAACCGGGAAGAAGAAAAAGAGCTGCGTGGTTTCCGATTTCTCTCGCAGAAACCGGTCCTCGTTGTCCTGAACATCGGGGAGGAAGGGATTGGCGACGAGATTCCACAGGACCTCATTGCGGAGTGCGGAGTGGCGATTGCGGATTCCGAAATCCGAAATGCGAAATCCGAAATGCGATTCATCCAGCTCTGCGGCAAGCTCGAGGAGGAGATTTCGCGCTTGCCGACCGAGGAACAGGGCGATTTCCTGCGAGAAATGGGCCTCGACCAACCGGGGAGGCCGAAAGTCCTCGAAGCCTCCCTCGCCCTTCTCGACCTCATATCCTTTTTCACCATCGGCAATAAGGAAGTCAAAGCCTGGACCATTCCTCGCGGAACTCCGGCGATCGAGGCGGCAGGGAAAATCCATACCGACATGCAGCGAGGCTTTATCCGAGCGGAAGTGCTCGCCTACAACGATCTAAAGGAAGCCGGCGACATGAAGATCGCCCGGGAAAAAGGTCTCTTTCGCCTCGAATCCAAGGAATACATCGTCACCGACGGGGACATCATCAAGTTCCGCTTCAACGTCTGACCGAGCGTACGTTGATCGCGAGCGCCCTTTCTGTTGTGAGCTTTGGCCGGGCAATACCGCTGATGTGAAAACTCTTATCCCCGTGGTGGATCGCTTGAAGCAGTGTTTTCACATCGGGTCGGTGTGCGTCGTGGGAGACCGAGGGACCGGCAGCTGGCACGTCATGGAACAGTTGCAGCAGAGGCATAGGGGACGACGTTCATCTTGGGGGCGAGGATGCGAGCTGTGAAAGAGGTGAGGGAGAAAGTGCCGTCCTGCCAAGGGCGGGACAAGATACCGGCGTTACGGAGGGTCTTTGCGCCCTCTGCCCATTTTGCGGTTCCACCTTCAGCCCCCCGCAACTGAAGCATTGCCTTGCCCACAAGATTTCGGTTGCTTGCGGCGATGGGCAGTG
>JABMQX010000089.1 GCA_013203085.1 bacterium
GTTAACAAATGCGACCTCGTCAAAGACGTTCGGCAAGCCGCCCTTGCAAGGGTCGTTTACGATAAGCTCAGGTTTCTGAGTTATTGCCCCGTGATTTTCACCGTCGCCACTGCGGGGAGGGGTGTCATGAGGACTCTCGGCAAGGTGAGACAAGTGTACCGCCAGTCATTGAAAAAAATCCCCACCCCCGCTATCAACGACCTCCTCCAGGAGGCGCTTCGACATTATCCTCCCCCTTTAGTTCGGCCCGGAAGGCGGACGGCGACGGGGAACCGCCAGCGAGGGAGGAATGCGGCCCCCGGTCGCCGCAGTAAGAGGCTGAAGGTGTTTTACGCAACCCAGACCGGCACTGCCCCGCCGAAATTTCGTCTTTTCGTGAATAGAGCCGAGCTTGCCACCCCGAACTACCTCGCCTACCTTACCAACCGCATCCGCGCCTCTCTTCCTTTTCCGGGCAGCCCCATTTTGTTGGACCTGCGAGACCGAACGTAGTTGGGAGGTCTCGCTGTGGATGCGAGGCGACGCCCCGCCCCTGTACAGTGCACGGCGCACATTTTTGAACGCCCAATCTCTCGGTGTATCATTCTTCCGTCAGTAGTCGGTGCGAAGACTCCAGTTCTGCGAGACCCACGCCGAAAAATGGACACGGCGGCTCCCTACGGACGTGAGGAAGCTGCCGGCTTTGTCCTCTGTGTTCACGGTCTTTTTCTGTTTTCGAAGGCCTGGGAGCGAAAATCGGGCGGGGACAGACGAGAAGAAACAAATCGAGGGGTCGAAAACCGACAGGATTGCTCTCTCGCCGTGCTCCGGCACGCCGCTTGCTTTGCCGATTGAGATGGTGAGGTGTCGTTCTGCTTCAAGCTGTTCCTCGAGGGCAGGGTGAAGCCCGGCTCCTGGGACGGCTGAGGCGTTCTCACCACGCCCCGGCGATTTTTTCAGCAAGTAGGAATGCATCCGGCGGAGGCCACGCAGGCAATGGAATTCTTGGAAAATGATCAGCGGGATGAGGTCACGAAGGGTATTATCTTCGCGGCTGATTCCGGGACGCAGCTTTACCCTATGACGCAGTCGGTCGCAAAAGAACTGCTGCCGGTTCACGGCAAACCGATGGTTTATTATCCCCTCGCGACGCTGATGCTGGCGGGGATTCGGGATATTCTTATCGTAGCCCCCTGGCGAGAACTGCGGAGTTTCATGGAGCTTTTGGGGAACGGTTCCCGCCTGGGCGTGAGCATATCCTACACGGAACAACCTGTGGACGACGGGATAGCTCAAAGCCTTCTCACCGCGGAACGTTTCATTGGCGACGACTCCGTCTGCCTGATCCACGGGGATAGCATTTTCCACGGGGATTTGAGTTTTCTCCGGTCCGCCCTTCCACTCCGGCGGGGCGCGAGGCTTTTCGCTTGCGGTCCGCCTTGCGAAGAGCCAAAACCTTCTGCCGCAGAGGGCGTTGACGAAGAGAATCACTCTGCAACCTCCGCGGTTTTCCACATTCCGTCGGGGATTGTGGAGGATGCCGCCGCGCCGCGAGCGGAGCGTTACGCAGTGGTGGAATTCGATGGAACGGGAAAAGCGCTCCGGCTGGGAAAAAGTCACGCGCCCACGCCAACGGAGTACACCGGTGTGGGGCTTTACATCTTCGACAACGAGGTCGTGGAGATTGCGAAGTCATTGCGGGGAACAAGCTGCCATGCGGTTGCGGGCGCACCGCTTCAAGCCGCCGCTGTTAGTTCCTCTGCGGCACGTTTCACTCCGGGGTCGGTTCCAGCTCTCTGGGAGGTTGGGCACGGCCCGGAGCTCCTTTCCCACTCAGAGGGGAACCCCTCACCCGCCATGGCATCCGATGTCGCTGCCGATGCGGCTCCCCCGACTCGTCGGCAAGTGGATATTGCGGACCTTGCCCGCGAATATCTCCTCCGGCATGAGCTACATGTCATCCGCCTCGGCTCGCATACCGTCTGGCTGGACGCCAACAACCACTCCGGTCTTCTCAAGGCAAGCAACCGTATTGCCGATATTGAAAAGCAGGAAGGAGTGAAGGTCGGGTGCATTGAGGAAGCAGCCTTTAAGATGGGGTTCATTGACGCGAAAAGGATTGAGCGCCTCGCCCGCGACCTCCCCGAAAACGGCTATCGAGAATACCTCATGGGGATGGCGAAAAGGGCATCCAAGTAGCCTAACTGCGTCCTGCAACTCCCTTAGGCTCGCTCGCGCACGGGCGTCCCGCCAGTGGCATCATGGGCAGGATACCCATGCCACTGCTGGCGAGGTTGCGGTCCTTGTCATCTTCCTCTCTGGGACTTTGCGTTACCCTCCTCTTCCCTTCATCCCTCCCGCAACTTGGTATCCGCCCCAGACTGTGGCATTAGACGAAATGCCCATTTCCGATCCTCTGTGCAAAAAAACGCTCGAAATTCAATCCGTTGCGATTATACTTGACCCCGGTTATTCTCCGATTAGAGAAAGGAATGCGTTGACAAGATGAAGCTCTGCCAGATACACATGTCGTTGTTCACGCTCGTTTGCACGTTGCCTCTCTGCGCGGGAGCAACGCATCCGGCTCAATCGGTCTTGCCGACCGGGCAGCCTCGTGTGGCACTGGACTTTCCGCATTTTCCGGATCGCGTGCACGCTTTCATTTGGCGGAACTGGCCGGTCGCCGAGCCAACCCGCCTTGCCAAAGTCCTGGATACCTCCGTCGAGAATGTGGTCGCGGTGGCGAATTCTATGGGGCTGCCGCCTGCCCAACCGATCCCGCCCGAGCAGAAGACACGCGGGTACATCACGATTCTGCGGCGAAACTGGCATCTGTTGCCTTACAATCAACTCCTGACCCTGTTGGATATGTCCGCCGAGAAACTCGCTTACTCGCTGCGCGAGGATGATTTCCTGTTCATTAAGCTGGGATCACTGAAGCCCTCGTGCCCGCCGTTGCGCTACTCGCCGCCGACGGAGGAGGCCAAAAAGCGCGCCGCCGAAATCAAACGCACTGTTGAAGAAACCTTCGGCGACGAAATGTTGGAGCCGGGCGAGCCGCGATTCGGTTTCATCCGTGAACTCAGCCAACGCCATCCCCCCGGTCACCAAATTCGTTCGGAAGGGAAGTCGCGTTTCAAGCTGCGGTTCATCTATTCCTATTTCGCCCTGTACGGCGACCCCCTTGCTAATCCCGACCTTGACCCGTACCCCGATGGCCTTCTCGAGCGTCTCGGGGACCTCGGCGTCAACGGCATATGGGTGCATACGGTCCTTTACACCCTCGCGCCGAGCAAAAGGTTCCCTGAATTCGGCGAGAATCACGAGACCCGCCTTGTCAATCTCCGGAGGCTCGTCCAGCGAGCGAGACGCTACAACATCGCCGTCTATCTCTATGTGAATGAGCCGCGAGCCATGCCGGCGGCCTTTTTCAAGAATCGTCCGGATATAAGAGGTGTTGGGGAAGGTAACCGGTTCGCCATGTGCACTTCGTCTCCGGAAGTGCGCGAATGGATCACCGATGCGCTCGCCCACGTCTTCAAAAGCGTTCCCGCCTTGGGGGGCGTTTTCACCATCACGGCGTCCGAGAACCTCACGAACTGCGCGTCGCACGGCCGATTCACGCAGTGCCCGCGTTGCAAAAAGAGAAGTCCCGCCGCCATCATCGCGGAGGTCAACGCGGCCATCGAGGCAGGGGTGCATCGCGGCAACCCGAATGCCCACGTCATCGCTTGGGACTGGGGCTGGAACGATGCGTGGGCGCCTGATGTCATTGCCAGGCTGCCGAAATCGGTCTGGCTTATGTCGGTCAGCGAGTGGTCGAAGCCCATCACTCGAGGCGGCGTCAACACCAGTGTGGGCGAATATTCCATCTCTTCTGTTGGGCCGGGGCCGCGAGCCACAAAACACTGGCGATTGGCCAAGGAAGCCGAGCTCAAAACTGTCGCCAAGGTTCAGTTCAACAACACCTGGGAGCTTTCAGCGGTCCCCTACCTGCCGGTGCTGGACCTGATCGCCGAGCACTGCGACAACCTGGCAAAGACAGATGTGGATGGGCTCATGCTCAGTTGGACTCTCGGGGGTTATCCTTCGCCGAACCTGCACGTCGCCCAGCTTTTCAACCAGAGCCCCCCGCCCAGTAAGGAAGCCGTCCTTGACGCCGTGGCCCTCGCTCGCTTCGGCGCCGACGGCGCCCCCTATGCCCGAGACGCTTGGACCGCCTTCAGCAACGCCTTCCGCGAGTTCCCGTTCCACATCGGTGTCCTCTATACAGCTCCCATGCAGTACGGCCCATCAAATCTTCTTTACGGAACCCCAACGGGTTACGCGGCCACAATGGTCGGCTTCCCCTACGATGATGTGAGGAGGTGGCGGGGGCCTTACCCTGCAGATGTCTTCGCGGAGCAGTTCGCCAAGGTGGCAAGTGGCTGGAAGGAGGGACTTCCGAAGTTGGCACAAGCCGTCCGAAAAGCTCCTCTTGATAAGGTCGCCGATGCGCGAGCCGAACTCCGTTTCGCCGAGGCAGCACAGTTGCACTTTCGAAGTGTCGCCAATCAGAGCCTGTTCACTATCGCCCGCAATGCTCTCCTTGACAAAGAGAAGTCTCTCCGTCCCCAGCGGCGAAAGGCCCTCATTCAAGAAATGCGGCGAGTGCTTCAGGACGAGATCGCCGTCGCTCGGCGGCTCTTCACCCTTGCCCGACAGGACTCTCGCATAGGCTTCGAGGCTTCGAATCACTACTACTACTTGCCAATAGACCTGGCGGAGAAAGTCCTCAACTGCCGGTACATTCTGGACGGCCTTCGGCTGAAAAGGCGCCCTGATCAACGTCATCGGGGTGTGGCGCCTGATGTGCAAGAGGCATCAACGCCCGGCACGCTATCCGGAGAACACCTTTCCCTCGGCAACTCTTCCGTCCTGTACTCAGCGATTCTGGGGTGGCTCCGCAAGAGCAATTTGGTCCCTTCTGTTCGGCTACTTCCTAATGTTCATTCTCAGGCCGGTGGAGCTTCCGGGCGGCCGGATTGACCTCAAATATGCCTCGTGGAGCCTCCGGCTACTGGCATCCCGTTTGACCACGCGGCCTCCGACCGAGTACTCCACGATATACCCGCCGAACTTCGTCCCCGTTGTCTTCGTCTGAGAAACGAATTTCCTCGTGTCCAAAGTTGAGCGATACCTTGTCTCGAGCGGCTTTGATTCGACGACCTTCTTCTCCAGGGGCTTGAGCTGGGGGATGGTCAACTGTCCTCGCCCGGCGGCCACCAGCTTTTCTCCCTGCCCCAGCCTTCGGGTAAGGACCAGCCTCTTCCCGGTCGAACGCTCAAATTGCAGTTCGTAGAGCTGATAGGAGATCGTCATGTCCCGGATGACTTTCGGGGACATGTTGCGGACTTCGATGGAGAGGAATACTCTCTGGGCTGTGTCTTTCTGGACAGAAGTCCGAAGGCCGCGCCGCGAATATTGGTTCTTCCTGTTCCGGTCCTTTGAGCTTTTGACCTTCACATCGGTTTTAATAGGCACGTTCAATTGCGGGAGCGGGACCATGCCCTCCGCCTGAAGCGCCGCCAGACTCAACAAAAGGACGAACCACTTTTTCATGCCCCAATCTCCTTAGTCGGAACGTGTTGCCAACGAGCATCCTCGCTGTCGGCCCTCCTTTCACGTGGCCTTCTCTCCCCTCTCTTAGTATAACACGAATTTGGCTGCCATGGGGCCGAGAATTCGTTCTCGGCCACAACGTCATTCTCCTTTGTCGCGGAGGCACAACGATTGTCGCTACTTGCCCACAAGCAGTTATCAAAACGTCATGCCCGCCAGAGAGGCATAACCGAGGAGGCGCATGTAGTCCTTCATCATTTCTTTCACTGTGGGGAAGAAGATGTCGTTGCGGCGATGGGCATCTGTCAGAAACTTCAGACTCGGTCGGGCCGGCGGAATCTCCTTGAAAGCGTCGCCCAGCTTCCCCTCCTCTATTAGCGAATCAATCTCCTCTTGAGTGAGAATGCCGGGCAAATTGTTGATTGTGTCCTTCGCGAGGAGCTGCCCTGCGGTTCTCTCAAAGGTGGTCCAGATGTTCAGTTTGACGATGCCGTCTCCGCCGACCCGCTTCACATCCTCCTTGTTCAGGCTGGAACTGCCGTGGAGAACCATCCTATGACCGATGGCGTCGCGAATCGCGCAAGCCTGCTCCGAATGGTATTTCGCCTGAATATAAGTTGACTGATGCTCCGTCCCGACGTTGGGGACGATGAGGTCAGCTCCCGTTTCCTCCAGATAAGCCCTTGCGTTCGCAGGGTCGGTCAATTGCAGCGCTCCCGAGCCGGACATCGCAATGTCGTCAACAATCGCCTCGACCAGATAGATGTTGAGATACTTCTCCTTGAACTTCTTCGTGCGGGCCATGTTTTCTGCCAGCGGAAACGCCGAGCAGTCATACATCACCGACGATAGGAATCCTTTTCCCATCTCGAAGAGGTCCGTATCCGCGTCCGGCTGCCCGTGGTCGAGATGAGCGAAGACCATCACGTTTTCAAACGCCCCGCCCTTTCGCGCAAGCCTCCGGGCATCGTCCCGGACCGTGAGAAAGCCCTCGACGGGGTCCGCAAAGGGCGTGTAGTTGATGAGCTGTTGGCGTTCTGGATACCTCGCCGTGAAAGAGAGGATCACCGGAACGTTTGTGATGTCATACTCCCGCCCAATCTCATGTGCCGCCGCAAAGGTTGCATGGGTTGTCGCAAGGTTCTCGGTGCAGAAACACGGCACTGCCACTTTCTTCTCTGCAAATGCCTCGTAAACCTCCAGCGATTTCTCAATGCTCGTTATGATAGGCATGGTCTCTCCTCAAAGCCAGTTAACGTGAGTCTTTCCGGCGGCTGCGGGACAATAGCCCGATCCCGCCGGAACCGCCTGCAATTTCCGACAGGCGTACTATCCTTATCCCTCATTGTATCGCGGTTGTGTTCCTGTGGCAAGAAATCGAGAAGCCTGACCTGTCCGATTGGTCAGCTCGTTCCGGGGTGCATAGACAGGGCAAGCCCGAAAAGGATTCCTCGGTCGCTGACTCGGACCTTCTCGAAATCGCTCACTTCGAGCAGTGCTCTCAAGATGAGAAGCCCGCCGATAATGATGTCCGCGCGAGCCGGCTCAAGGCCCTTAACCTTTTTTCTCTCCCGCAATGGGAGGGATGCGAGGCGCTGAAGGACCGATTGAACGTGTTCAATCGTGACGACGTAATTGTGGACCCTCGAGGCGTCGTACGTTTCCATTTCCATGATGATCGGAGGGATGGTCGTGATCGTCCCGCCGAGGCCGATAAGCTCTTCAGACCCGGACGGAAGCCCGGAGTACGCGTTCGCGAGCACTTCGCGTGCATGTGCGAGGGCCGAGGAGAGTTCATCTTCAAGGGGCGGGTCATGCCTGATGAATCTCTCCGTGAGATGAACAGCTCCGGCGGCGACAGAACGAAGCACCGGCTTTTCATCCGGACGAGCAAGAATCAACTCTGTGCTCCCCCCACCACTATCGGCGATAAGGACCGGTTTCCCGGCGACCTGTAAGGTGCTCAACGCTCCTTCGCAGATGTCCTTCGCTTCCTCGACGCCGGTGATGATTTCCGTTTCCAGAGAGGTCAACTGACGTATTCGATCCGTGAGCTCACTGGCGTTCTCTGCATTCCTGGCAGCGCTGGTCGCCACGAGCTTGAACCGGTGGGCGAGGAGACTCCGGCCTTTGGCAACGATTTTCTCCACCGCCTTCGCGGTTCGGTCCACTGCCGCCTCGTTCAAAAGGCGCTGTCCCTTGAGTTCCTCGCCCAGACGAGTGATATGACCTTCCCGATGGACGACTCGGACTTGGCCTGCCCCCAGCACATCAGCGACAAGAGCCCGCACTGAATTCGTCCCGATGTCAATCACACACACCCGCATCGTCGAACCTTTCGGCTACTGCTTGCGGAAGAAATCTTTCGGACAGCGAAAATGCACCGACGCCGCGACAAGTGTCTTGAGGTTGCCGGCATGCGGGCGCCTCATATCGAAAGGCGCCGGAAAGGAAATTCAATCTGTTAGGGACGGGGAAATCCACGGTGAGTTTCATCTGCGTAGCATTGGCAAGTGCCAAATCAGATCTGAACCGGGCGAGGGTGGAACTCGGGTGAAAGGGCCTCGGGGGCGTTTTCGTCAGACGGGCAAGGCCGATGATCAAAAGGCGCCTCTTCGCAAAACCGGAGGGAAGGTTCTCGGCTCTCTTTGTTGAACGGTCAATGAACCGGATATCCTCGCAGCCCTTCGAGCCCGATAGACGTAAGCAAGGCTTACATTTCCCTTGTCTCCCTGGCCACTTCCTCGACGCTGGTGATTCCATCGAGCATCTTCAAGATGCCGTCGTCCCGCATGGTTCGCATTCCCTGCTCCCTCGCCTTTTGTCGTAGCATGACTGTCGGGGACCTCTTCATGATGAGCTCTCGGATAGGGTCGGTGATGAGCATCAACTCGAAGATACCTGACCGGCCGAGGTAGCCCGTGTCGTTACACTCCTGGCACCCTTTCCCGTAATAGAGTTCTTTGCCCTCTATGTCATCGAGCGTCAGCCCCACTTCGTTGAGAATGAACTCTGAAGGTTTATAGATGGTCTTACATCTCGGACAGATTGTCCTGATAAGCCTCTGTGCCAGAATCGCCTCGAGCGTGGAGGTTATCAGGAACGGTTCCACCCCCATATCTATGAGACGTGTGATCGTGCCGGGCGCATCGTTTGTGTGGAGCGTTGACAATACAAGGTGTCCTGTCAGAGAACACTGGATGGACGTCTGAGCCGTCTCGAGGTCGCGGACCTCCCCCACCATGATCCTGTCAGGGTCCTGCCGCAAGATGTGCCTCAGACACCTGCCGAACTTCAAACCGATCTTCGGATTGATCGCCACCTGAATCACGCCTTCGAGGTCGTATTCAACCGGGTCTTCCGTGGTGATGAGTTTCTCGCCTATCGTATTCATCTTTTTGAGGAACGCGTACAGCGACGTAGTCTTGCCGCAGCCGGTGGGACCTGTCACGATGATGATGCCGTTCGGTTTCGCGATCAGCCCATTCATTACCTCCAGAGTATCCGGTCTCATCCCCAATTGCTCGATGTTCAGCCCGACAACGGTCCTGTCCAGAACACGCAACACAACGCTCTCGCCGAAAGCGGTTGGAAGCGTCGAGACACGAATGTCAACGTTTCGTCCGAGGACGTTGAGTTGGATTCTTCCGTCCTGCGGCAGTCTTCTCTCGGCGATGTTCAGATTTGACAGAACCTTGATGCGGCATGTCAGCGCCAGAGCCAGATGTTTGGGAGGAGGAATCATCTCATATAGGACACCGTCCACCCTGTATCGCACCTTGAAATCGTTTTCGAAAGGCTCAAAGTGAATATCACTCGATCTGTCCTTGATCGCTTGAATCAGGATCAGATTCAGCAACTTTACGACAGGAGCTTCGCTGGCGAGCTCCCTGAGAGTGACCACGTCGTCCTCCGCGGCTTCCTCGTCGAACTTCTCGAGAGGAAGGTCCCCTTCGATCTCCTTCAGGAGGTCCTCAACCGACTCTCCGGTGTCGCCATAATACTTCCGCAATGCGGCGTCAATGTCCTCCTTGCTGGCAACCATCCCCTTCACTTGGGTCTCGAGCATGAAACGGAGGTCATCGAGAATGGAGATGTTGAGGGGGTCTGACAGGGCAACCGTGATGGACCCGTCATCAACTTCTACCGGCATAACACCGTATGCTCTGGCAGTGGTGGGGCCTATTCTCCTGACTATCTCTCCGGGGATGTCTTTGTTCTTCAGGCTTATGGTTCGCATCCCCAGATGCTCTGCAAGAACGTCGAGGATCTTTTCCTCGGAGACGAAGCCGAACTCGACCAATATGTGCCCCAGGACGTTCCCTGTGCGGTTTCTTTCCTCAAGGGCCTCCTCCAGTTGCTCCTTGGTGATTAATTTCTCTTCCACCAAGAGGGTGCCGAGAAACTCTTGATCGTAGGTGCTGACCACGAGAATGCCCTCCTTACGCTGATTCCAGCTTCAGCTTGGCGATGACCGAATCCGGGTCCTGCGACTTTGTGAGCAGGTCCCCATAAGTGATCAGGCCCTTCTTGTAGAGTTGCAGAAGAGATGCATCCAGAGTCTTCATCCCGTATTTCGCTCCCGTCTGGATGTCCGACGTGATTCGGTAGGTTTTCGCTTCTCGAATGAGGTTCTGAATGGAAGGAGTTGAGATCATAATCTCGAAAGCGGCGATGCGCCCTTTTCCGGTAGCTTTTACGAGGAGAACCTGGGAGATCACGGCCAGGATGGATGACGCGAGCTGCGTTCTGATCTGTTCCTGCTGGTTCGTCGGGAAGGCATCAATGATCCGGTCCACGGTTCTTGCCGAACCTGTCGTGTGCAGGGTGGCAAAGACGAGGTGCCCCGTCTCCGCCGCCGTAATAGCCGCTTCCATTGTCTCCAGGTCCCTCATCTCCCCCACGAGCATCACGTCCGGGTCCTGTCTCAGCCCTCGCTTGAGCGCCTCGGAGAAAGAGGGGACGTCAACTCCCAGCTCCCTCTGCGTCACAATGCTTTTCTTGTGTGCATGGTAGTACTCGATCGGGTCTTCGATCGTAATGATGTGGCAGTCACGCTCGGTGTTGATGATGTTAACCATCGTCGCCAGAGTCGTCGTTTTTCCCGATCCGGTCGGCCCCACCACCAGGATCAACCCCCGAGGGCGGAAAAGAAGGTCTTTGATCCCCGGCGGAAGACCGATCTCCTCAAAGGTCATCAACTTTGTTGGAATCAGCCGAAGGACCACTCCGAAATGCCCCTTTTGTCTGAAGACGCTTACTCTGAACCGTCCCATATCCCCGAAGGCGAATCCGAAGTCCGTCCCTCCGTGCTCACGAACTCTCTGGATATGTTCCTCGGAGGTGATGCCTCGCATCAGTCTTTCGGTGTCCTCCGGGGCAAGGGGGTCGGCTTCGAGAGGGTAAAGCCTTCCGTCAACCCTCAAGCACGGTGGTTTTCCCACAGCGACATGCAAGTCCGACGCGTTTTCGTCAACCACCAATTGTAGAAGTTCGTCCATTTCAACCATGGACATCATGCTCCTTTGCTATGGAATTTACATCCCGGACCTTACTCTTAATCCACGTCCTTTTGCGTAATCCTCATCACCTCGTCAAACGTTGACACTCCTCCGAGGACTTTCAACATTCCGTCCTCACGGAGCGTTTTCATGCCGTATTGGCGTGCCACTTTCCGAATTTCCGTCGCCGGCACGCACTGATACACCAACTTCTGGATGTCCTCGTTGACCGTCATCAGCTCGAAGATCCCAATCCTTCCCCGATGGCCGGTGTTGTTGCACGAAGAGCAGCCTGCTCCTTTTCGCAGGTTAGCTCCCTTGACGTCATCGTGTGTCAGACCCATTGCCTCGAGTTCATGGCTCGGCGGGTCGTAAGGCTGAGTGCACTCCGGGCAAATCTTCCTGACAAGCCTCTGAGCCATCACCGATTGCAGAGCCGACGCCACAAGGAACGGTTTTACCCCCATGTCAATCAAACGGGTAAAGGCGCCTGGCGCATCGTTGGTGTGTAGTGTGCTGAAAACCAAATGCCCCGTTAGCGATGCATTAACCGCTATTTCTGCCGTCTCAAGGTCACGAATCTCCCCGACCATAATGACGTTTGGCGCCTGGCGCAGCATTGACCTCAACGCCGCGGCAAAAGTCAGCCCGATATCCTCCTTCACGTGCACCTGATTTATCCCGGACAACATGTACTCGATCGGGTCTTCGACCGTGATAATCTTCCTGTCGGGACGGTTGATATAGTTTAGACACGCGTAAAGCGTTGTAGTCTTGCCGCTACCTGTAGGGCCTGTGATGAGCAAAACCCCGTGAGGGAGCTGAATGAGTTTCTCGTAGGTCTTCTGATCGTCGCTGCTGAATCCGAGCTCCGCCAGGCCCAGAAGAAGACTTTCTTTGTCCAAGATTCTCATGACGATGCTCTCGCCATGATTTCCGGGGAGGACCGAGACCCGCAGGTCAATCTCCCTTCCGAGAACCTTGATCAGGATTCGTCCGTCCTGGGGCAATCTTTTCTCCGCGATGTCCATTCCCGCCATGATTTTGACACGGGACAGGACGGAGCCCTGGAGCCTTCGCGGCGGCCCTTGCACCTCGTGACACACCCCGTCAATCCGGTACCTGACCCGAAACTTCCGCCCGAGCGGCTCAAGGTGAATATCGCTTGCGCGGTGCCGGAAGGCTTCCATAATCAGAAGGCTCACCAGCTTAATCACTGGCGCCTCCTCGGCAGTCTCCTCCTCTTCCTCTTCCGAGGTCAACGCCCTTCCGTCATCCTGGACGTACCGTATGTCTCCCGAGGATATTTCTTCGAGCATCTTGGCGACCGCTTCTTCCTCCGCACCGTAATGCCTTTCGATGGACTTCTGGATGTCCTCGGCGTCCGCAATCACCGGCTCGACGTTCATCTTCACCAGCATCCGGAGGCTGTCCACGGAATCAAGGTTCAACGGGTCCGATATCGCGACCACGAGCGTATTGTCTCGCATCTCCAAAGGCACCGTTTTGTACCGCCGTGCCACGCTGTGGGGGACCAGCGTGAGAACTTCCTTATCAATATTCACCGTTGCAAGGTCAACGGAACGCAGCCCAAAGTGCTCCGCAAGAACCTGGGAAATCCGATTTCCATCGGCATAACCAAGTTCTTTGACCGCCGTCGTCACCGGCACCCTTCTCTGTCCGGCGACCTCCTCAGCGGTCTTCGCCTGCTCCTCCGAAATCACCCCCGCACGGGTCAGAACCTGTACGAGGTAATTGCCATCTGAGCTTATCATCGCGTACTTTTCCTCGGTTCCTGGTCAGTTTCACACCCCAACCTGGTAAGAATAAGGCTATTGCCGTACACATTCCGTGTCAACACCTTTTTCGTGTCCAAAGAAGATCCCTCCTCGCAGAACCTCTCCAATAACTCAAAAAAAGTATAGCATGTTCGGCTCAGGCGGTCAAGTAGATTAGCTCCATTCTCAGGTTTTGCCATTGCGAGTCCCCGGGTTTAAGCAGCACTCCCGACGTGGGCTCGCCGTCACCATCAACGCCCGACACGAAGCGCACTCCGCCTGTGGCGCGAACGGCGAATTCGTCGGATGCCACCGCCGCCAACGGTGGCGGATAAGCCCGTGGCCCGGTTGTGCGCGCCCCCGCCTACGGTGGCATACACGTTATCTACCGTGGACCCCAGACCATCGCCGGCGTGGTTGTTAAAGCCTCCGCTTACGGTGCCGTAGCTGTCTTTCACGGTGTTAAAAAAATCAGGAAGGCGCAAACGGAATGAAGAAGAGCCTCCGCCGCCGATGGTGGCGCCTTTCACGCCGCTGGTAACCTTATTGTCTCTGCAGCCGCCGATGAGGTTAGGGCTAAGTCCCATGACATCCACGGGTTCAATCCGCAGGGCGCGCTGGTTGGCCACCCGGAACTCCAGAGCTGCGGCGTCAGTGGTGCCCACGAAGTGTGCGCTGCCGACTGTGCCCCTGTTACCCCGGGTAGTCCAGTAGCGCCCATCTGCCTGCGTCCGGGTGAGAAGATCAGCGTCGGCGTCGTTGTCCAGGTAGCCCTCGGCGGAGAGATCATCGTAAGCAGAGAAGCCGGCGTTGTCCAGATTCCCCGACGCAATGTCGTCAGCGTTGTGAGTGCGCGTCGCGGCTGCAAACCCGGAAGAGTCGGTCCCGTCCAGTGAATCCGCATCCAGGGTTGAGCCCGAACCGTCATTACCCGAAACAGTCGGCATGATTCCCGAGTCTCGAGCGATGGAACTGGGTATCTGGGCATCATCAGCGATATCCGTCAGTTCCGAGAAGCTCCTCGTCTTGCCTTCGAGCCGCTGAGGATTGACGCGGCGAGGGCATTGCCAGTTCCGCAGCCGAGAATAACGCTGAATATGCCGTTTGTGACCTCGACGCGGTTGCCGTTGGCAGCCGTGTATGTGCCCTCTCACGCGTTCGGATGCGGCAAGGCGATTTCTGTTGCGGGAAAAGCTTCTGCGAAGGCGTTGGCGCTGGTAGAATGCAGAGGCATGCCGGGAGCCGGCAGACATTTCCAAGCGTTCCGCTGAAAATGGGCATTCAGCCTTTGTGGTTCGCAAGGAACGACAAAGCACACTGGTTCGTGAGAAATGATTGAGGAGACGTTTCAATGATTTCCGGTCCACCGAGAGGGATGAGGGATTTTTATCCGGAAGATGTCAGATTGAGGAACTGGCTATTCAGCCTGTGGCGGGAAGTTTCTGAATCGTTCGGGTTTGAGGAATACGACGGCCCGCTGGTCGAGTCGGAGGAACTGTTTACCCGCAAATCCGGGGAAGAGATTGTGGGGCAACTTTACAACTTCGAGGATAAGGGTGGACGAAGGCTCGCGCTCCGGCCGGAGATGACGCCGACGCTGGCAAGGATGATCATCGCGAAGGGAACGTCGTTGCCGAGACCAATCAAATGGTTTTCTATCCCCCAATGTTTCAGATACGAGAGGATGTCTCGCGGCAGGAGAAGGGAGCACTACCAGTGGAACCTGGATATTGTGGGCGTCAAGGAACCGTCGGCGGAAGCCGAGGTTATCGCGGCGGCGGTCGAGTTTCTGAAGCGAGCAGGGTTGGGGAAAGACGATTTCAAGGTTTTTCTTAGCAACCGGAGGCTTCTGGCGACGCTTCTCCGAAGCAAGGGATTGCCCGATGAGAAATTCGCGGAAGTGTGCGTTGTCATTGATAAGAAAGGTAAGGTAGCAGAGCCGGCGCTGAAAGAAATGATGGAGAACTTAGGGCTATCGGCGGCAATGGTGGACGGCGTTTTTGAAGTCCTGCGAGTCGACAGTCTTGAGGAAGCTGAAGGGCTGCTTGTTGGGACGAACACGTCCCTGGAAGCGTTGGAGGAGACCAAGAGGGTCTTGGAGTACCTTTCCTACTACGGTCTGGCAGGATTCTGCCGGTTCGACATCTCCATTGTGAGAGGACTTTTGTACTACACAGGGCCTGTTTTCGAGCTTTTTGATGTGGATAGGAAATTCCGGGCTATCTGCGGTGGCGGAAGGTACGACAACCTGCTCGAATCGTACGGTGGCGGCAAGGTGACGGCGGTCGGCTTGGGATTCGGCGACGTAGTGATCTCCGAAATCCTGGCAGAGAAGAGACTGCTGCCCGATTTCCAGAAGAAGATTGACTTCGTGGTAATTCCTTTCTCTCAGCAGGAAAGGAAAGTGGCAATGGAGCTGTCGCAGTCATTGCGAACCAAGGGGAACAACGTCAGTATCACGCTGGATACCAGGAAGTTAGGGAAAGCGCTCGCGGGCGCGGACAGGGCCGGCGCGGAAAAGGTCGCCATTGTCGCTCCGGATGAGCTCGCGGAGGGGAAAGTTGTGCTGAGGGACATGAGGACAGGCGAAGAGAAAGCGGTTCCTATCGGTGAGGTCGGTTGAGCGAATCCGGCCTGGAAGAAACGGGCTGGCTTTGCCGGGGTAAAGGTTGATTTTCGCCGAACGGACTCTCGGAAGAGAAAAGGGAAGACCGAAAAGGCGCCAAAAAAAGGTTGGCCGGCTGGGGGGACAGCCGGCCATGGGCCAGGGGGTACTGGGGTTGCTATGTTAGGCGGGCTATAAGTATTCTGATGCAAGTTCCTTCTTTGCTTGAGCTTACAATATCAATGTGTCCTGAGTTTCTCTCGACCTTCTCCCTGCAGATAGAGAGTCCGAGTCCGGCAGATGCCGTGTCCGGCGCCGTGGTGTAGAAGGGTTCAAACACATGTCGGATTCGTTCTGGCGGTATGCCGGGTCCGGAGTCCTGCACTTCGATGGCTGCGAAGGAAAGGTCGGCGCCGTTGTGAAGGAAGTCCTTCTCCTTCAGTGTAGGAGAGCTAAGGGGGTGCTCTTCGTCAACGGGATAAGCGGTAACTTGAAGGTCTCTCCGATCGGAGCTCATGGCGTGGATCGAGTTCAACACCAGATTTAGCAGGACCTGAAGGATGTCATCAGAATCGGCGTAAACGTCGAAGTCATCGGTGGGGCGCTCGATCTTGAACCGAATATGGTTGATGTGGACCTGGGGACGGATGAGCGTCTCGACATTGTCGAGGATGTGGGAAAAGGGAAGAGCCTGAAGGCGTGGGCCGTCAGACCTGGCAGCCTCGAGAAGACTCCTGGCCATCTCGGCACAGCGAATTGTCTCTTGCTTGATAATGCCGAGGTAGCGGGCCGACTCGCTGGGCAGGGAAGCCTCCTCCCCTTGCGCCTCCAGGTGCCGGAGCATCAACTCGGCATAGCCCAGAATGGCAGTGAGGGGGCTTTTCATCTCATGAACGACGCCGGCGGAAAGCCAGCCGACATCGGCGAGGCGGCTGAGGTTGCCGATTTCCTTCTGCATGGTCGATAGAGCCTGTTTCAGGTTATCCCTTTCGTGCAGGATTTTGAGGGACTGCATTCTCTTCTGACACGCTTTGTCGACGGTCTCGCGGAGGTCCGGGAGGTCGAAGGGTTTTGTTAAGTAGCCGTAGGCCCCGTGGCTTATGGACTGCTTGGCAGTATCGAGGCTGGCGTACCCGGTCAACATTATGACCTCGATTGTCGGCTCTTTCTGTTTGATGAGGCGGAGTGCCTCAATTCCACTCAGGCCGGGCATGCGAATATCGAGAATGGTGACGCTTATGCCCCCCTTGTCAACTATTTCGAGGCCCTCTTCGGCGCTTTCGGCGAGCAGACAGTCGTACCGCCTCGACAGCGCGAAGCTGACCGACTCGCGAGAAGATCTCCTGTCGTCAACGATCAAGACTCTTGGCTTGCCATTTCCTTCCATACCCAAGTCCTCCATAGGCGGGAGCAGCGTTTTTGTCTCCTCACAAGCTAAAACCTGTACGAAAAACCTGCGCCTATGACGGTGATAAGGCTGTCATAGGCGCCGTCAACTGTCATAAATGGTTCCCCGACATCGCTATTGACCTTTCGCTCTTCCGACATAATGAACGTGCAGGCGAGGTCAAGGCTGAGCTTGCCGAGGTCTTTGCCCGCGCCGAAAGAGACGACGTGGAGGTCATTTCTCGGAATTCCGGGTTCGTAGGTGCGATCCGGAATCGGCGACTCGGCATATCCGTAGCCCGCTCTGAGTTTCCACCCGTTTTTGAAGGCATATTGTGCGCCGATCGAGTAGAGCAGAACGTCATCCCAGTCTCTCGGCGAAACCTCGGGCGGCATCACCGGGGGTGAAATCGAGAGTGGGACATTTTTGAACCTCGACCATTCCAGCCAGTCAGCATCGAGCTCAATAGTGAGCGCATCTGTAGGCTGGACCGCCAGCCCCGCTTTCAACATGCTCGGAAGGTGCATGTCGAGCGAACCGCTCAGCGAAACCGGGGAAGCGGGATACGTCCTGAGCGGACCGGAGAGGTCGAGGTCGGCTTTGCTGCGATACGATGCCCCGAACGACACTCGGTCGGATAGCAGATAAAGGAGACCGAGGTTCCACCCCCACGCGTCGCCGTCGGCTTTCAGGGATGTCCCGATGTCCATCCCGGTAGGTCCGCCAAAAGGCGACATCGCGCCGGGTACATATCTGTCAAAGGTCACCTCGGCTGTATAGAAATCCACACCCGCGGCGACAGAGAAATTGTCCGTGAGACTGTAAGCGACATTGGGGTTGACCATTATTAGATTGAGCTCTGAGTACGGCGCTATGTAGCGGGCGAAACTGTTCGCGCCCCAATCTGTTCCCAGCCCGAAGGGGGCGTTGACGGATAGCCCTGCGGCGAACTTGCTATTCGGTGGGTTGGCTGAAAAGTACATATGAGGAATGAAGAATGTATCACTTGCCTCTTCTGCTCGTCCGACGGGACTTGTGTATTCGAGGTCCATCAGCAAGGAGTGCAACCCTGCGGTGATTTCCCACGGGGACAGACGAACCATCCCCGCCGGGTTGTAATAGACCGTCGAGGCGTCCTGTGGACGAGCAACTACGGCGTCTACCTGTCCCTGACCGGAGATTGATTGGTCAGGGTTGTAGAAGCCTGTTCCATGGCAGAAACGACTCGCCCCTAACACGAGGAATAACGCGGAAACGGAAACTATGAGTTTGCGGATCATGATGGCCTCCTCTTGGCAAAATTCTTCGCTGTCGGGTGGTGGTTTCCGCAAAACCTGTGCCAATCACGTCGAGACATCCTCCCATAAGCTCTTTGCACCTTCTTGTGTCGAGGAAAAAGGGGGTTCAAACAAGTTCCTCTCTGAAGAACAGGACATTATCATAGGAGGGCGGGTGCACAAAAAAGTACAAGAAAGACTTGACAATTGAACGGCGATTTGTTCTAATTTGTTCATCTTGGCATCGCAGCCGCATAGATAACGTTAGTTTTGGGAGGTTCGAGAACAGTTTTGTCCACGAGAAGTATCCTCATAAGCTACGCGGGTTATCCGTACACTTTCAATAGCTTGATGCCGGACAACGGGCTGGCGAACCTCGCCGGCGCACTTTTGTCCGCCGGGCACGAGACTCTCATCTTGGACTATGGCACCGTAGAAAACGTGCGGAGGATGGTCCCCAAGGAGGTCTCCTGCGAGGCAAAAAGCACGTTTTTGTCGTTAGCCCGCAAGATGGAGGCCGGCGAGGAGCTTGGGGAGGAACAGATGCTGTCCCTTTCGAAGCTTGAGCGCACACTGGCTGACCTGGGGAACAGGCACGTCGCAAAAGTGGCGGAGGAAATCTGTGAGGAGATTGAACGTTTCGAGCCGCACTTCGTCGGTTTCAAGCTTTGGAACGGAGATGGCTTCTCCGGAAGCATCAAGATTGCACAGAAGGTGAGGGCGAAGCACAAAAATGTCAGAATCTTCGGTGGCGGGCCGCACGTTGACATTTTCCGAGGAGACATCTACCGGGCAACGAACGCGTTCGATTGCCTCGCATACGGAGAAGGCGAAAAGACGATCCTCGAATTGTCCGAGTTTGCCCTCGGGAGGCGCCGTCTGGAGGATGTGAACAACATTGTCTTCAAGAACGGTGTATCTACGATCCTAAGCACTCGGACCGAAAGGATCCGGGACCTAATCACGTTGCCGCTGCCTTGCTATGAGGAGCAAGTTTACCCCGCGATGAAAGGGAACAACAAGATAAAAATAATGGTCTTGGACGAGAGCCGTGGTTGTTCCTTCGCGTGCCATTTTTGTATCCATCCATACAAAAGTGGGCGGGGGATGAGGACAAAGAAAGCCTCACGAATCATTGAGGAGATGCGGTGGATAACTCAGCAGACCGGTTCAAGAGCGTTCAGGTACGCTGGCTCGTCAACTCCTCCCGGTTTGGCGAAAGAGCTCGCCGAGCTGATCATTAGTGAGGATCTCAACGTACGGTATGCGGGCTTTGGAAATCCTTTGAATGCGGTTCCGGAGTATTTCCAAGTCCTGAGCGATTCGGGCTGCCGGGCGCTGGCGTTCGGAATGGAATCGGGCAGCGAGCTGATACTCAAAAAGGCTCTGGGCAAATCCATCAAAGTCGAAAGGATGCGTGAGGTTCTTGAGGCGAGCAAACGAGCAGGGATATTCACGGTTGTAGGCATTATTTTTCCAGCTCCCTTCGAAACGAAAGAGACGGAGGAGGAAACCCTTGCTTTTCTGCGTGAAGTGAGGCCGGACTCCGCGCTGGTGCTGTTCCCAGCGATATATCCGAGGACTAAGTGGGCAACGGACAAGAAAAAGTTTGGGTTTGTTTTCGATGAGGCAGAGTATCTCCCTGCGGCTATGAACTATAAGGTGAAGACGCTGTTCCCGATGGATTTCTGGGATGATTTGCCTTACAGCCTCGGCGAACGGGACTTCAGAACTATGATGAATGAGACAGCTCGCTTCACCAGAACCCTTGAGCGGGAAGGCATTACCACTTCGGTCTGCGACGATCTCGCACTCATGGCTAGCCTTGCGGGATACCGGGGCGAGGAAAAAACTCTCGGGAATCTGGGTCGCTTCTGGTTTTTTACCGGCGATGCTCACAGAATTCAAGAACTTGTTGACGCGGTCAACTCAAACGCGAGTGCCGGGTCTGAGTGAAAGGCCTCTGGCACGAAGCTGGCGGACTCGATCGTGTAGGTCTTCATTGTTCGGGAGCGACTTCGTTCGACAAGCAGACTCTTAAGCGACGAAATAAACCGGCTGGAGGGGGCCGTGGATTGGCAGACTTGAGGAATCGCTATGGATGCTTCGACAAAAGCAGTGATCACTGGGGTAGGCGCAATCGCGCCGAACGGAGCGGAGACGGCCACTTTTTGGGATTCGGTCCTGAACGGGGTATCAGGAATAAGAAGGATTCGTTCGTTCGATGTTTCGGGCTATCCGTGCCGTATAGGAGGCGAAGCCATCGATCTTGTGCCGCTGGAATTCGTGGACAGTCGTACCTTGCGGCGGACGGGGAGGGCGGTGCACCTGGCTGTGGCCTCTGTCCGTCTCGCCTTGCAGGACGCCGCACTGGACAAGGGGCTGAGCAACGGGGCGGATGCTGCTGTCATTTTCGGAGTAGGCTGCCCACCGATTGACGTGATAGAGGAGGACGTCAACGTCTTCCTCAAGGAAGGCCTTGGCAGAATTGAGCCGCACAGGCTCTCAGCGGAGGACACCTACTCGGCAGCGATGGCTATCGGCAAGGTTGCCGGGGCAAAGGAACTGGCAGTCGTAGTGGCGAGCGGGTGCACGGCAGGGTTGAACGCCATCGGTCTGGCAGTGGAAAGGATAAGAAGCGGGCAAGCAAAAACTGTTATCTGCGGCAGCGCAGACGCTCCCCTATCTCCCTTTTCCTACGCGGTCTTTTGCGCTTCGGGCATATTGAGCAAGCGCAACTCCGATCCCGAAAAAGCGAGCCGGCCCTTTGACCTTCAACGGGATGGCGGAGTTGTTTCAGAGGGCGCGGGCGCGCTGATTCTGGAATCATTGGAGAACGCATCAGCGAGAGGCGCTCGGATATACGGGGAGGTTCTTGGCTTCGCCAGTGTCACGGAGGAACAACACGCCAAAGGAAATTCGCCCGAAACGGAGGCCCGACAAGCTTTCGCGAGATGCATGGCGTTGGCCATGGCCGACGCCAGAGTCTCACCGGAGGACATTGACTACATCTCTGCTCACGCTCCGTCCGATCCGCATTTCGATCGGATAGAAACCGATGCGATCAAGGTTGTTTTCGGAGACAGATCCTATCGCATCCCCGTCAGTTCTATTAAGTCGTGCATAGGTAACCCAATTGCGGCGGCTGGAGTCCTGCAAACGATAGCTGCATTGCTATCCATAAGAGATGGGAAAATACCGCCAACGATAAATTACGAACACCCGGATCCTGCTTGCGACTTGGATTACGTGCCAAACAAGTGGAGATACAACCACATTGACGTCGCGCTGGTCAACTCGCACGGCCTCGGTGGGACGTATTCCTCCCTCGTGATTGGCAGCTACGATAGTCTTGGTCGAATGAATGGAAGACGTGACCGACGGGTGAAGTCTGACGCAGCGTTGGTCTTCTGAGGACTCTCGGCTTTTTGCTGGGGGAGTGGTCAGCATCGTAGCGATACTGCACCGTGTGCTCGAAAAAACAGTAATCACCTCCGGATTTTTCCGGACGAAATCGAAGAAATGACAGTGAGCAACTGAAGCGAGGGGCGAAATGCTACCGTGGGAAAAAGTACTCTTCTTGCTGTCGGCGGGGGGGATTGCCTTTCTCGGTGTGTTCGTTCTAATCAGGGGGCGCAGGGACTTGATCCGCGTCACCTTCAGCGTGTTTTTGTTCTCTGTCAGCGCCTTGAGTCTGGTCGTTTACGCCATAAAGTCTGTCATAAGCTCGCCGATGATGAGTGTGTCCACGGCGAGAATCTTCTTCGTGGACATAATTGGGAAATTCTCTTTCGCTATTGGCGCCCTGAATTGCGCCGCATTATGGGCGTTCACGGAAGTATTTCCTCGGGCGAGAAAAGAAACAAATATCAGGAAAAAGCTGGCGGCGATTTACGCAATCGGATACATCGCATTCTTGATCAGTCTCAGCCCCTGGTTCCAGACGGAAGTACGGCTTATAGGCGGAGAGTTCAAGCCGGTCCTTGGATGGGGAGCAATTCCATGGGTCGCTCTGCTGCTTTGCTCGCTCGGATTCGCCGTAACGAACCTTATCAGGAGCTATCGCGTCCTACCCAAGGGCCATTCGAAAAACCAGGCGCGATATACCTTTCTGGCCTTTTCGGTCCTGGTTTTCCCGGCGGCTATATTCAGCATTTTTCTTCCTTCACTGGGAAACGTTGATTATGTGTCGTTGGTGCCCTTCTTCGGCACCATTACCGCACTGATCATTACCTACGCTGTTGTCAGGCACCGGCTCATGGATTTGGGAATCGTCTTTCGAACGGCGACAGTTGGGGCGTTGGTCGTGATTCCTCTTGCCGGGGTTCTTCTGGGGCTACGAATATTCCTCGGCAATCTGCTGCAGTTGCCCCCGCTGGCAACCGCTGTTATCGCGGCGGGAATTGTAGCCGCCGGGTTCCAACCGCTGAAAGAGCAAATATCGTCTCTTACCGATAAGTACATTTTCAAGGGAAGATATGACTACCGCAAAGTGGTGCTGGAATTCGGCGAGAAGGTCAGCCGGATCCTTGATTTGAAGGCGCTGGAGAAGTGCGTGGTAGAGAGAACGATTGAAACCATGCAGGCCGAGAACGGCCTCATTTTGCTGGCGGACGCAAAGTTCGAGGAATACCGTACGGAGTACGCTATCTTTCCGGGGACACACTTGATTATGGACAGGGTTCTCACGCCCGGAAACGAACTCCTTGAGGAACTGAAGCGCACCAGGAAAATGATTGTGGAGCAGGAAGTGAGGAGGACGCGGCCAGAGAGGTTGGCGGGACCGATTCTGGAAGAGATGTCGCGGCTTCGATCCGCAATCCTCATCCCACTGACTTCCAAGGATAAGCTGCTGGCAATACTATCTCTCGGCGAAAAGAAGTCGGGGGACATTTATTCGAGCGAGGATGTGAGCCTCCTGATGGTCCTCGCGAGTCAGGTCGCGCCATCTCTGGAGAACTCGCGTCTGTTCAATGAAATACTTGTTGTGAAAAACCATCAGGCTAATATCCTGGAGCACCTTGGATCCGGGGTGATTACGGTTGACCAAGACAGCAGGATCAAGTCCCTCAACCAAAGCGCCGGGGAAATTCTGAACCAGGCGACGAAGGACTTGCTTCTGCGGGACGTCTCCGTGCTCGGAGACAGTTTGAGCAAGCTGGTGATGAAACGGCTTCAGGAGGGGTTCGGGCATTTTGAAGGGGAAGTTCGGCTGGATGTGCAGGGAAGGGGAAGCGTGCCATTGGGCGTCGTGGCGACCACCATGGCAGGGGAAAGGGATACTCGGGAGGTGCTTCTGGTGTTCGACGACCTCTCCGAGGTCAAGCGGTTGCAGGAGAGAATACGAAGGGCAGACAGACTGGCGGTAGTGGGCACTTTCGCAGCGGGAATGGCACATGAGATAAAAAATCCTTTAGTCCCAATCAAAACCTTCTCACAGCTTTTGCCGGAGATGTTCGATGACAGCGAGTTCCGCGATAGGTTCTCAGTTCTCGTCCTGAAGGAGGTCGAGAGGATCAACCACATCATCGAGAGGCTGTTGAACTTTGCCCGGCCGGCAAAGCCTGTTCCGATGGCGTGCGACATCCACGAGCTGATAGACGAGGTTCTCCTTCTTATGGGGGAGGACGCAAAGAGGAACGGGATCAAGCTTCGCAGGGAATATACGAGGGAGGAAGCGGTAATTAAAGTGGATAGGCAGCAGATTAAGCAGGTGCTGCTAAACTTGTTGCTGAACGCTATTCAGGCAGTGGAACGGGAGGGGAGGATAGAGGTCTCAACAGCATATATCTGGGAGCAGGAAAGCAATGGAAACGGCCGGCGCTTTCCAACTGGAAAAAAGGATCGCAGCGGGAATCGCCGCGGAGATGACATGGTCAAGAAGTTTGAGATCCGAGTTTCGGATACTGGCTGCGGCATCTCGGAGAAAAACCTGAAAC
>JABMQX010000765.1 GCA_013203085.1 bacterium
CGATAACCACGGTATTGGGAGGAAAAAGGCTATGATTCACTCGATGCGTGAAACCAGAATAGGAAAGGCAGGGTTGTTTTGCACTGTGGCGGCAGTGCTGGTGGGAATGTTGTTGCTCTCGGGTGGGCTGTGGTGTGAGGGCGCTTCAAACAGGGCTCGCGGTGGCGATCTCCCATCAGAATCCGAAAGCCGAAACGCTTTTCTGGGATCCGGTCCGTTCGTCCAGATTCCCGGCCCCAACCCCATCATCACGCCCGGTCCCGACGGGGCATGGGATGACGGCGTCACCGAGGCGGCTGATGCTTTTAGGGACGTGGACACCTATTATTTCTATTATCATGCTATCGGTGCGGGTAAGGGGTATCGGCTCGGGGTTGCGACCGCGACAAGCCCTTTGGGGCCTTTCAAGAAACACGGCGACAAACCCGTTTTAGACCTCGGCCCGAAGGGAAGTTGGGATGACCTGTATGTGGCCTGCGCCATGGTTCTCAAAGACGGCCCGGAAAAGTACTACATGTGGTATTCCGGACATGGTCGCTCCCCCAAGCACCGAAAGTGGAGCATCGGCCTGGCGACCGCTTCCCATCCTCTGGGACCGTGGGAAAAATACGACGGCAACCCCATCTTGAAAGATTTCGGCTATGTTGGCGGTGTGGTCAAGGTGAAAGGAAAGTATCGCCTTTACTGTGCCCATCCGATCAGCGGCCCCGGATACAAGGGAGATTACAGCCCTCTGGCCGTGGCTTTGGCGGATTCCCCTGAAGGGCCCTGGACCAAGTACCCAGGAAACCCCCTCATGGAAAAAGGCGACCTGGGCGACTGGGACGACGGCGGTATCTCGGAAGCGGAGGTGCTCTATCATAACGGCATGTTTCACATGTTCTATGGTGGAACCGAGCTCTATGGCCCCCGGCTGGAGAGTGTTGGATACGCCTACAGCTTTGACGGATTCAAGTTCACAAAGTATGGACGAAACCCCGTCGCCAAACGCCAGGCCAATCCCAATGCCGCCGCATTTGCCGAGGTGCACGCCATTATTGAACCTCCTTTCATCTATCTCTACCACACGCTGCGCTATGAAAAACATAACAACAGGAGCTTTCCGTGGACTGAAGATTTGGGCGTTCAGGTGCTGGTCACCGAGAGACCTTTCGGCCTTGATATGCCGGTGCTGAACCTCGAATCCCTCGATGCCGGCAAGATAACACGGTTGCACGATTCACCGTCGGTCTGTCTCAGCACCGTCGGGAAAGTTGCCTTGACCGCTGAGTGCACCTACAGCCAAGAGGCGAAAAAGCCCATAAGGATCCACGTAAGATCTAGCTACGACGGGATCAGCTACGACACGAGCGATTTGTACACTTTCGACAGTGAGCTCAAACCGGGCCAGCTTTCACGGAAGACTTTTGAGCTCGATACCAGGGTCCGGTTTATCAAGATCCTCGTGGAAAACCCGGACGAATCGGAGAGCGTCTCAAACGTGAAGATCACCGCAACACTGGGAGATTGATTGCCCCCGGAACGAGGCCTGTAATTAGCATCAACGATTCCTGACAGGTAAAGGCGCGAGTTTTTCAGAATGGCCTGTCAGCTTTCGCTGGCGAGGGCAAAAGCGCCCACAAGAAGAGAACGGCAGTAGGGGGAATGATTTGCTTTCTTTCAGTTACCCTGTTCGAAGTGCCGGCGCAGCCAGGCGCGCTGTTCGGCTCGGTGTCCTGTGGCTCCGAGGTTATGCCCAGCGTGCGCATACACCCGGTACTCCTTAGGTCCCTGCAGTCTGTTGTAGACGGCGAAGATCGTTGCTGCCGGACATACCGTATCCTGCAGGCCGACGCCCAAGAAAACCGGACACCGGATCTCGGATGCGAAGTTCAGCGTGTCGAAGTAACTCATGGTTCGAAGCGTGGTCGCCCACGAGCGATCCGGCTTTGCCGCGATCCATTGATCCATCTCCGGCCAGTGACTGGCCTTGAAATACTTGTCGTAGTTGCATAGGAAAGGAATATCCGGCGCGCATAGACTGATTCGCTTGTCCAATGCAGCCGTGATAAGGCTCAAGCCCCCGCCCTGACTGGCTCCCGTCACGGCGATCCGCTTCCGGTCGACTTCCGGACGCGAAGCAAGGAAATCGACGGCGCGGACGCAGTCCATAAACGCTCCGCGATAGAAATAGTCATTCTTGTTGTCCAGCCCGCGAATCCAGAAATCCTCCGGTTCCCCACGAACGTCATCCTGGCTATTCCCATGCCCGCGGATATTGAATGAGAAAACGATAACCTCATCCGAGCTTCGAGCGGGCCCCATGCTTGCTCCGTAGCCCGGCACACGAAGTATCGCGGGGTGGCGCCCGTCCGTCTTTGGCGTTTCGTACCATCCTCGCACAAGAACGTTGCCCAGGCTCCTCATTTCAACAAGGTACACCTTGTGGGTCTCACTGCTCCCTTCCGGCTGGGGAATCATCCGGAACTGAGGATCGATCTGTCTTAGTTCCTCCAGCGTCTGTCGCCAGAATGCGTGAAAATCTGGTTCGCGCGTCAGGGGCCCGTAAATTGATTCGGGCTCATGTCCCAGAATCATGGACGTGGAGACCGACCGGTCACTGGCAACATCTTCGAACGTGCAGGTCACTTTATAGAATCCCGGCGAGAACGGTCTGTAATCGCTTGTCGCCATGACGGACTCGGCTGACCCAATGGCCAGGCCTGTTTCGCTTGCCGCCAAAGTGTTTCCCTCGTCGCTTTCAACCTTCCAGCGCAATCTGCCCCGCATGTCAAGGCGCGCCTGGTTTTGTACTGTGGCGGCAATTCGCATTGGGGTCCCCCTTGGGAAGATCCCATCGCCTTGCCCCCCGTCAATCTTAATCTTGAAATAATCCTCCCACGTCGGCACCTTCAGCGAGTAGGGCCCCTGATAAAACCCGCCAGGGCCGCCGCCGTCGTACACACGCACAGACAGGACATTGTCCTGATCCCACCGGATCAGGCGTGCCGGGATTCGGTAGGTGCGCGGAGTCATCCACGCTCCGGAATACGCATCTGGAAAAGACCCCGTTCCGCCAATTCGCTTGCCGTTGAACCATGTTTCGTCCACGTCGTCGATCAATCCGAGATTCAGGATCAGCGTCCTGTAGACCCGGAAATCCCTGTCTTGTTTTAACGCCTCTGAAACGCGAACTTGAAGGCGGTACCATGCATAGCCATCGTAGCCAGCAAGACCCTGGTCTTCCCACGATTTCCCCAATTCGATGGGGCTCCAGCCCGCCTCATCGAGCCGTGGATCCATCCATGATTCATCATCGCCCGTGTGCATCCTCCAGCCTTTCGAAATGTCGGGCATTTGAAGAGATGAGCGCTGAGTCCTAACTGGCTCTTCCGCTTGCTTGTCCAATCGTGCACAACTAACTGCTATGACCGTGACAAGCGACAGTACGACAGCCTTCCGCAGAACTGTCATCTGCATTCCTTTCGTTTGTCCTCAAAGGGGACGATGCTGAGCGCCCTCCAGTGTGCAGACACCCCGGTTCTGACCAACAGCGATTGGGAAGCTCTTCGGTGATTTCGCTATCTGCAATCATATCACCTCATCCAACAGTCGTAAATCCCGGGTGTTCCTCCGCTGTACGCGGCGAGAATCCCGGAAATGACAAAAACTCCAGAGTACACGCGTACTCTCAACGAAAGGCAAGAAACGCTCGTAAACGGCGCGTAATTTCTAAAAGTGGGAGGCAGCCGTTCTAAGGCGGAGTCAGCGGGGTAGGACACTGTACCGGCTTGTGAGCGGTCCTTTTGATTTTCCCAATGGCATCAATCCCAGATTGGAACACCGAGCTCTTGGAATTGTGCAGCGGCATTCAAGAAATGAGCGGTGATCCAGAACACGGTCCAATCCTCCACATAGCCCCCGCGCAGGGCAAGGATGTCTTTCACCTTGCCTCGTTGGGCATAGTTAGTGTGCTGAGGCTGCTCCCCCTGGCTTCCGTAGGGATCGATCAATTGGCCGCAACTCCGATACATCAGCAATGCAAGACGCTGGAGGTCGTCCCGCCCAAGGATTTCTCCCATGCGATAGATTTCAGTGGCGATAAGCACGCCGAACACATCGATATGCTGGTTCTGTGGGGACACAACCGTCCATCCTCTGGTCTTGAAGCGGTGGTCCCGGAGTCGCCCCGGAGGTAGATCGATATCCCACACAACAACATAGGTCAACACGACGTCACAAGCGTGTTCCGCCCACGTCAAGTACTTGGTATTTCCCGTGAGATCGTAGAGCGAGAGGAAGCCCTGCAATGCCGCGTACGCGCCTTCCTTATCTTCACAGCTCGCATCGAGGGTACCGCCCCAGTAGGGCTCGCGCATATTAACATGACGCGAAGCGTACACGTTTCCCGCCTTTTCCGCGGCGCGGCGAAATTCATCCACGCCCAAAAGCCGGGATGCCTCGCACAGCGGCGCGATCATGAAGGCCTGATCTGTCGAACGTGGCCGCCAGTCGTCGGACAGAATCCGATGAGCATGAAACTCGCAAGCTCTCCGCAAGAAGGTCTCCCAGCGAGACGTCTCCATGCCTTTCTTCCTGCCAACCCGGATGGCCCTGGCGAAGTTCAACATCGCCTGGCCTTGGGATAGTGGCTCGTGATGACTCCATTCGCCCCTGTCACAGTTGTACCAGGTGTGAAATCCGCCCTCGTAGAACTTTGCTCCCGACAGGAAATCAAGAGACTTCTGTGCCATTCCAGTCGCTCTCGGATCAGGCAACCTATCGGACAAGACCGGAAGCGCGTAACCCAATGCCGCCGCCTGACCACACCATCCCATGACGAAAATATTCCTGTTGGGATACTACCGGAAGCAGGCTGCGCCGTCAGCTTCA
>JABMQX010000766.1 GCA_013203085.1 bacterium
CTATGGTGGAACTACATTCACACCCGCCGCTCAGGCAACACGGAGCCAGCAGCAGCGAAGGTTGTTCGACGAGATTTCGCATCCACAGTGCTCGCCACCGGCGCGGTCAAACCGCAGGTTGGCGCTGAAGTCCGCGTTGGCGCAAGGATCTCTGGCAAGGTCGAACGCCTCCATGCGAATGTTGGGGATGTGGTCAAGAAGGGGGACGTCATAGCCGAACTGGAAAAAGCGGATCTCGAAGCTACAGTGGCGCAGCGAGAGGCTGAATTGCAGGCTGCCCAAGGTACGCTCTCGGCTGCCCAGACACTACGCCCCAAGGAGATTGAAAGGGCGGAGGCGGACGTGACGAAGTGGGAGGCAAGCGTGGCCCGAGCTGAGAAGGAGCTTGCCAGGCAGGACGATCTCCTCAAGAAGAACTTCACATCACAACAGGCCCATGATCTGGCACAGGAGCAGTTATCGGTAGCCAGGGCCGAGCTTACGTCAGCTCGCAAGGCACTTGAACTGGCCAAGATGCGCCATACAGAAGATCTCACGCAAGCGCATGCAGGGATCGCACGGGCCAAGGCGGCGCTCGCTAACGCGAACGTCCAATTATCCTACGCGACGATCATCGCTCCTATTTCGGGGATCGTTGGTTCCGTGTCGACCCAGGAGGGAGAAACGGTGGCAGCGGGCCTCAACGCACCGACTTTCGTGACTATCGTTGACCTGAACCGGCTGCAAGTGGACGCCTACGTAGACGAGGTGGACATCGGCAAAGTGAAGGTTGGTCAGCGGGCCGTTTTCACGGTGGACACTTTTCCCGATAGGGAGTTCGACGGCAAAGCGGTGGCGATTTATCCCAAGGCGGTCATCCACGAGAATGTCGTGAACTATGACGTGGTGCTGGAGATCGCGACACCTTACGTCGGATTGCTCAGACCTGAGATGACAGCCACTGTCACCATTTTCCTCGAGGCCCGCACCAACGTGCTTGCGATACCGGCGAAGGCCGTCAAGAGAGAGCGTGGGAGAAACGTTGTTTGGGTCTCCCGCAACGGACGGGCGGAGGCACGGGAGGTCACGGTCGGTTGGAGAGACGACGGATGGATCGAGATCATGGCGGGACTTGAAGAGGGGGAGTCAGTGCTTTTTGAAACCCGTTCTCCAGGATCTCCAGACTGAGGAGGAGACATGATCGAGCTGGAAGCTGTTGAAAAAGCATATGGGAGTGGGAGCACAGAGGCGCTCGTGCTCAAGGGCATCTCTTTCCGCGTCGAAGCAGGGGAGTATGTGGCGATCATGGGCGCCTCGGGCACGGGCAAGACCACGCTTCTGAATATTCTCGGCTGCCTCGACAAGCCCACAGGCGGGCATTATCGGCTGGAAGACACTGACGTGGTGAGCCTGGACGATGATGCCCTTTCGCACCTCAGGAATCGCAAGATCGGCTTCGTTTTCCAGATGTTCCACTTGCTTGAGCGCACGAAGGCCTTGAAGAATGTCATGCTGCCGCTCATATACGCCGAGGAGTATCCGGATGATGCAGAGGAGCGGGCCAAGAAGGCTCTCACCTCTGTCGGTCTTGCCGACCGCATTCAGTACAAGCCCGGCGAACTCTCCGGCGGACAACAGCAGCGAGTAGCCATTGCCAGGGCTCTAATCACTGATCCGGCAATCGTCCTTGCCGACGAGCCTACTGGAAATCTGGACAGGAGAAGTGGGTTAGAGGTTCTTGCCATTTTCAGGCGTCTGCAACAGGAAGGTCGGACGATCATCGTAGTAACCCACGATCAAGCAGTAGCCGAACATGCTGGTAGAATCCTGCTTCTTAGCGATGGGGCGATCGCGCATGACCGTCCCGTAGCGGAGCCGCGAGATGCCGAAGCGGAGCTGGCCTCGCTGCCAAAGGAGGACAGGCGATGAGTTTTCTTTGGGTTGCCGCGGAGGGTATATGTGCTTTGTCGGCGAACAAACTTCGCAACTTTTTGATGATGCTTGGGATGATCGTTGGCGTGGCACTGCTGGCGGTTATCATGGCTGTAGGCAAAGGAACCCAGCAAAAAGTAATAAAACGCGTTGATACCTGGCCCATCCGCGTGATCAAGGTCAATGCAGGCGGCGGTAAGGGATACACCCGTCCTCAGGCAGGCGTCGCTACCTTGAAACTCGAAGACGCGGATGCGATCCGCGACCGGATTCGGGGGTGGGACCTCATGCTCTGCGTCGCGGAGAAGCGAGGTTTGCCGATGAAGTTTGGGAGCCGCCAGTGCCAGGCGGACGTATTCGCCGTCGAACCCACATACTGTGAAATGCAGAGCTGGCCAGTGCAGGAGGGCGAGGAAATCGGCACCGAGGATATAAGGACAATGGCTCGCGTTTGTGTTGTGGGTACAACGCTTGCCAAGACCCTGTTCGGCGAGGACAATCCCATTGGCGAATATATCTATATCGGCAAGGTTCGATTTCGCGTCAAAGGCATCCTGAAAAGTCGGGGCATTGGCCCCGGAGGAACCGACTCGGACAACCGGGCCCTGATCCCCCTGACAACGGGCATGCGCCGCCTTTTCAATCAGGGCTACATCAGTTACGTCCGTGTTAGGATGAAGAGCGTTGCCGCCGTCCCGAATGCCGTGAAAACAATCCGCCAACTCCTGCGAAAGCGCCACCATATCTCGCCCCCGGAGACCGATGATTTCTCCATAGTGACAGCGAAGCAGATCGCCGAGGTGGCTCGCGGAATCTCGAGAACTTTAACGGCGGTGCTTGTCGCCTTGGCGGGACTTAGCCTTCTCGTGGGCGGCGTCGTCATGATGAACATCCTTCTGATCTCGGTGGCGGAGCGAACAAAGGAAATCGGCCTACGAAGGGCGCTCGGGGCGACCCAACACGCGATACTTGTGCAGTTCCTGACCGAGGCTCTCTCCGTAACCCTGATAGGCATGACCCTTGGCGCCGCGTTGGGCTGGAGCGTGAGCGTCGCCCTGCGTCGATACACACCGGTGATCACAGAGACGGCGTGGGAACCCTTCGCTTTGGTCATCCCCTTCGCGCTCCTGTTCGGCGTTGCCTTTGGGGTTCACCCTGCCCGACGAGCTGCCAGACTGCATCCCGTCGAGGCGATGCGATGAGGATCAGGCGAAACCTGCTCCTCTCGTGGGAGATTCTTGCCGCACACAAACTGCGCACGCTTCTGAGCGTGATGGGGATCATTATTGGAGTCGCGGCCGTCGTTCTTATAGTCTCGATGGGCCGAGGCGCCGAGGAGCGCATCCTCGGCCGCATTCGCACCATGGGAACGAACTTAGTCATCGTCAGGGCCGGCCAGGTCCGACTCATCGCTGGTAGGCAAAGACAGATGAACACGGTCAGGACGCTTCTCCCTTCCGATGCTTGGGCCATCGCGGAAGAATGTCCCTCGGTAGCATCAGCCGCTGCCGCCATCGACAGAAACATGCCGGTCAAGTGGGGCGCGGGGAGCATCGTTACAAGAGTGGTGGGAATGAACGAGGAGGGCTTTCGGATCCGAAACATCACAACTCCTTCGGGTCATCCCTTCGACTCTCAGGAAGAACGTGCCGCCAGGCGTGTGGCAGTTCTTGGTCATACAGTGGCCCGGGACCTTTTCGGCGATGCTGATCCCCTCGGCCTTCAAGTCCGGATCCGTCGTGTGCCGTTTGAGGTAATCGGGGTTGCGGCGCCGAAAGGCGTGGATGTCAATGGTCGTGACCAAGATGACGTGATCTTCGTGCCGCTCAGGACCGCGATGCGGCGTCTGTTCAATGTCACATACATCCAGGCCATTTACGTTCAAGCTCGAGATGCCCAGGCGTCGAAGCTTGCGGAGGAGGAAGCGAGAAATCTGCTGCGACAACGACACCGGTTGAGAGACAAACCGGACGATTTCACGATTCAGAACCAAGTGACCCTCTTGGAAACCGAACGGGAGATGTCCCGTTCCATGGCGCTCCTCATCAGCAGCGTGGCGGCGACATCTCTCCTCGTCGGGGGCATCGGAATTCTTGCAGTCATGCTCATCTCCGTACGGCAACGCAGACGGGAGATTGGTTTGCGACGTGCCGTAGGTGCTCTTCGCCGCGACATTCGAAATCAGTTTTTGGCCGAAGCTGGCTTGATTGCCGGGGCGGGTGGCGTCCTCGGTGTTACCCTGGGCGTTTGTGCTGCTCTGGCAATGTCCGGGCTCGGTTATTGGGAAGCCGTCATATCATGGCCGGCAGGGGCCGTTGCCTTTGTTTTCTCTGTGTCGCTAGGAATGGTTTTCGGCATATACCCGGCTATGCGAGCCGCCCATCTCGAGCCGATTCAAGCCCTGAGGGCCGAATAGAGTTCCTCAATGGAGAGACAGGATGAGTCGTCATCTTCACGCAACTATTCAGGTAGCAAAGCCGTTGAGAATGGGGATTTCAAGGGAGGGAGAAAAGAAGTGTAGCAGCCGTCATTCTTTTCTGAACTCAATTTCTCTTTTGTCTCATTGTGTCCAGCATGGAAACGTTGCTGACGGTCATGCAAAGACACAAAAGGGACGAAGTTGTCCAACTGGTCCAGCGGTTGATGGCTGAACATCCCATCTGGAATCGCACTCGCCTGTCGCAAGAACTGTGTACTGTTTTGAACTGGCGTGGGGCTGACGGACGGCTCAAGGACATCGCTTGCCGGAGTTTCTTGCTGAAACTGGAACGCAGCGGAGAAATTGTATTGCCCCCTCGTCAGATGGTCTGAAAAGGCCCAAGCCCCACAGTTCGGACTAACGCCAAAAAAAGAGAAAAGGCGAAAAGCCCAAGCCCGGTGGACAGAAAGGCCACAAAGGCCATCGGCTCAAACCGGTGCATGACCCCGCCCACACCATTGTTCGCGCGGTTGGCGAATGTGAGGAATGTGGC
>JABMQX010000767.1 GCA_013203085.1 bacterium
AGCTGATAGAGTAACCCCACAGACGCTCAGCACCTTCCGCCCCGCCGAGCGCTTATCGCAGGCGGCGGCCGCAGAAGCGGATTTCCTCCGCGTTGATGAGTTCGTATCCTTCCAGGGGGATGGGGCTTTTGCTTCGATGGGCGAAGAGCAAACTCCTATACCGCGTCAGGTAGATACAGACGTTTCTGAACGTCCCCTTGAAGGTGCACACGACCAGCGGTTCCTCCTGTCTCTTCAGGACGTCAATGAATTCCTCTCTCTCAAGGAATACGACGCATCCTGCCGCCGAAGCCAGTAGCTCCGCCTCGGATACGGATTTCTCCTTTCTGATATCAGACATCTCCATCTCCCGGATTGGAGTTTTCTCAGCCAATCAGATTATACACGAACCTTTCTCAAGGGAGAATATTCCATCGGGGCAAAAGGGATATTCCATGCGGATAACATTTTGCCGTGCGGACGAGTTGCGGGCGAAGCCGGACGCACCGGCAGCCCGTTCGTATCATCTTCTACTCCAGTGCATTGCGACGCCACCTCGATTTCCATTCTCCTCGACACGCCTCTGGCATAAGTCTTGTAAAGGTTCCCATCAGACGCGAGAAAAAGAAAACCGGCTCGGCGGAAAATCTGTGACCCGCCGAGGCCTGCGAAAGGAGGATAGTCAAAGAAAGGGACGTTCCGGGTCAGAGGAGACGCAAACCACCCGTTTCAACCCTGGCCCACATGGCCGTGTCCGCCCCAACCCCGGCGGCTCCGACCCGGTTCGTCCCGACCAAACACACGAGTCGAAAGCGCCGGAATGCTGCGCACCCCTCGCCTCACTCAGGAATGACGAGAAGGAGGAGACAGGGCAATCGGGGGAAACCGAAAAAAACAAGGCTGACACCGTGGCCCTTCAGGAGTCTTGCTCTCTTCCTTCTCGCCTTCTTTTGTCCTTGAAGCGCGAAGCGACTTCCCCGCGAACGCGCGCAGAGGCCTTATATCCGTTGGAGCCACGGTAAAACACGGGGCGATCCATGTTCCCCCAGGGCAGGGGCTCGTTCATCAGAGAGCGATTGTCCCTGCTACCTCGCTTCTCTCAGGCTTACCGTCCGGTCGGTTTCTTGCCCTTCGTGAACGGCGACGTTGACGAGCTCGTCTTCGTACCCGACCGCGCTGACCTTAACCCGGTATTTTCCCTCGGGGAGATTGGGATTTGTGCTTACGCCATCCTCGCGCAAGAGCTCTTCAAAGCCCATGCTCATCAGGTCATTGAGATCGGGGAAGAAACCAAGGAAGAAGTTCCCCTGCTCGTCCATGATCTCCGCCTGGGCCCCCGGGACCGGGTTTCCTCTATCATCAACCGTTCTGATGATGAGGGTTCCGCCGGCGGTCATCACAAAATCCGCCCTGTTGTCGGCTCCGGCACGAATCCGCACTTTTTTCTCTGCCGAAGCATAGCCTTTGGCATCCACGGAGATTGTGTACTCGCCCGGGGACAGTCCAGTTGTCTCATACTCTCCCGCCTCTGTCAAAGTGAGCTTCTTGGAATAAACGACTCTTCCGCTGGAATCTCTCGCGGAGAGGAATATCTGCTTGACGGGCAATGAGGGGTTGCTGCCCGTCACTTGCCCAAATAGGGTCTCTCCCCTGCTGAGAGAAAAATCGAGATCTGAGGGGCCTCGCGAATTCCCGACATCGGCGGTGAGTCCCTGGGGCGAATAACCCTCCTTGCTCGCGACAACGAAGTAGGCACCGTCTTCCACGATCGAAAAGCTGTACTTGCCTTCGGAATCTGTGCTTTCGCCGCCGCCGGCAAACATGCCCAGCTTTGACATGGCCGCATTTTGGATGTTCTTGGGTCGCCTCTGCTCCAGAGTAACCTTCGCCCCCTCGATCGGCTGCCGAGTTTCTGCGTCCATGACTTTGCCAGCTATCCCGCCCTCCGGAAGCTCGATATTCTTCTCGAGGTCGTTGTTGGTCAACTCAATATCCACCTCGAACACCGGTTTTGGCATCATGGCTGCCATCTTCACGACAGCCAGGCCATATTCCCCCGGTTGAAGGTTGTCAATTTCGTACCGGCCGTCCTCGTCAGTTCTACCGGAGGCTTGCTTCATGCTCTTCGTAGCTGCCATCTTTTTGGGAGAGGTCTGAACCATGACCACCAATCCCGCCTGCGGCTCGCCGTTGAGG
>JABMQX010000768.1 GCA_013203085.1 bacterium
GGGGAGAGGGGTATCAGCTATCTGCGGCCGTTGGTCCTGCAGAGGAATCCATAGTCCCACCTCGAGGCGATACTTTCCGAGGCGTGTCAACATGGGGATTTTCGCTTTGTGGTTCAGGAAGGGGGCGACTCTCTCCGGTTTCTGAAGGAAGGCTAAGTCTTCGGAGAGGTAGTGATCGAGCTGTAAAATCTTCTTGCCGTTCTGGTCGAGGAGGTGCATCCAGACGATAATTTCTTTTGGGATTCGCTGTGTTCGAGGGACGGACCAACGGAGAGAGATGTCGATTTCGTCGCCGGGGCGAAATGGGCTGCGGTTCATGGCGTACCCGGTTAATTTTATGCCGTTGTTGAAGACGACGCTCGCGTCACCAGTTTCAACGGCATCCGTCTGCTTTTTCGCACGCGCCATGATTTGCTCAATCCTGGCTGAATTCTCATCAGAGAGGGGGATACCCGTCGTTAGGACTCTTCGGATTCTGCGGATGGGTTCGGCGAGGTCTGGTCTGAGCTGGTGGGCGACAAGGTAGCATGTGAGGGCCTTGCCCGGCTGGTCTTGCGCCAAACGCTGCTCTCCGAAAAGGAGTAGAGGTTTGTAGTCGAGGGGACCGGCTGTGGGAGGAAGATCATCGGTTGAGGATACAATCTTCAAAAGTCGCTGAAGCGCCATGAGGCTTTTGAGGGGGTCGGGTCTGATTTCTATCCGGTCGAGGAAGATGGGGACGTAACGGTCAGACCGGAGTACAACCCAACATTCGCCGACCTCCATCGGTTTCTCAAAGGGGAACTGGAGCTCGCTGTAACTGCCGGCGATGGAACGAACAGAGAAATCCTTCTCTGCGATGGTCACTTTCTTATGCCGTTCCAGGAGGCAGACTTTGATGGTGGCGTCTGGGTCGGGAGTCGCCTCGGCTCGAATGCGGAGGGTGGCAACGTAGCAGCCCGGTTCGAGAGTAAGCGGCGGGGTGCCCGTGACCCAGGTTGCGGGCTTGAAAGGATCCAGGTCAGGCACCGCGGCGGAGTCGCCGGAGGCGGAAGCATCAGGGACAGAGTGAAATCCTTCAGAAGTATTCTTGTAGGGTTTGAAGGACAGGTACGGCAGGGAATCAAGGTAATCAAGGGAGACGCCGAACGCGGAAGCGATCGTTTCAGGATTGAGAGCATTGCTCAACACGGAGGCCCTCTCGACGAGAGATTTCTCTTCCTCGGCTGATGGGGACGACAGAGAAAGTCTTCCGCTGATGTAGGCCATAGCCGCGAGAACGGGGCTGTCGTTGGTGCGCGACGCCGGGAGGAGGAATGGGTATGCTGCCCCATATTCGCCGATGTTGTAAAGGGCAACGCCTTTCTCTTCCTCGGTTGTTGCCATGAGAGCTACGGTGCCTGACACGCTCCCAGAGGCGGATATTTTGTAGAAATTGTGAGAACGGGAACTGGGGAAGCTTTTCCGCAAGCCTTTGAATTCCCTCCATCCTGTGCCGCAGGGGCCAAGCAAGAAGGTCCTGCTAACGCCGCCGATGCGAATGCTCGCTGACCCCGGAAGGGAACCGTTTTTTACGATGACGATGGCGCTATCAATAGGCTTGCTGGAAACGAGAACTTTAGAAACTCGCCTCTCTCCCCCGAATTCTATCATTTTCACGTCGCGGTAAAAGGTTGCGCCGTCTGCAAAGATGAACTCGCTGCTGGCCTGGGACGGTATGCGCTGGTAAACAGGCAGGGCAAAGCCTTCGGAAAGGAGAGCCGAAGCCCCGGAGTGGATCTCGATCCGAGGGTTCCGGAACTTCGGGAGCGCATCCTCCTCAAGGTCGAAAGCCTTCAGCAGAAAGCTGCCCTGAGGGAGGGGAGGGGGACGCAGGCTTGAGCTTAGAGAGACCGTGGCCAAATAACCTGACGGGTCTTTTTGTGGGCGGTCGAGGGTGAAAGTGTAATCGCCGGATTTGATTTTGTAAAAGGGAGGAATGTTCTCGGTCGCCCATTCCTTGGCGCATTTTCGTGTGTCTCGGTGGGCAAAGAAGAAAGCTTCCTTCAGGCTGGATTTCGCAAGATAGAACGCGCCGACAAAAAGCACAACGCCCGCGGCGGTGCTGGCAGCAGCTTTGATTTTCTTCATCCGGGCAATTTTGACGAGAAAAGCAGCGGCGAGCAGAAACATGGTCGGAAAGAGAGCTGCCAGATAGAATCTTTGCTGGATCGGTTTGGATAGAAAGGTCAACACGAGGTACAGCGCAGGGAGAGAAGCGAGGACAGCGAGTTTCTTTCCTCGGAAGAAAGCGTGTATCAATCCTACGAGGGCGATGACGGAAATCACTGGACCCATGCACCGAAGCAGAATAGGAGTGTTCAGTTTGAACGAGAGAATGGCTCTGGCGAAGAATCCCAACTGCATCTGGGAGGGGGTGAGCCTGGCGTTGGGGATGTACTGGCAATACTTGCGGAAATCGTGGAAGGCCTTGCCCGGGCTGACGAGAAGGGATGGATTGGCGAGCAGGAGAATAATGAAGAAGGCAATTGCCATTAGGGCGAGCTTCGAAAGCGCCTCCCGTGTGAACGTTTTCCTCGGCGGCCAGTATCGCAAGATATGGGCAAGAAGGCAGGTCAGCACCACGATCCCACCATGATATTTGGCGGAGAAGGCGCAGGCTATAGCTGCGCCTCCTAAGAGATAATCCAGCCACAGCCCGGCAGTATAAATCCTCAGAGCAAACAGGACAGCGAGGGTCGCGAAAAAGACGACCATCGTGTCGTTTGTGGCGAAATGGGCCGTGGCAATGTTCATGGGGCTAATCGCCAGAAGGGCAGCGGCGATCAATCCCGTCGCCGAGTCGAGGAGTAGCCGGGCGGCGATTCTATAAACTACGAGGATGGCCAGTGTAGATAGAGCGACGTTTGTCAATCTCGCCAGCCAGAAGAGGATGTTGGTCAGGCGCTCAGTCGGCAGGGGCTCGCCGCTGTGCTCGGCGCCGAGAAGCAGGTGTGAGAAAAATGAGGGGACGGCGCGAGCGCCTCTCCAGAGATACTCAACTATGTGAGAATAGAAATAGGGATAACCGTCATAGTCGAGATTGTTGACCCTGAAGAAATAGGTTCCTTCAAGGAACTGTCGTGAAGCCCACATGTTGCGAGGGGTGTCGGGATGATAGACCTCATTTTCAGCCAAGCCGTGAGAAAGCCCGCTCAGCCTCAGCGCAAGGCCGCACAGGAGAATCAATACCAGAAGTATGGGGACGGAGCGTCTCCATGGTCCGGGCGTAACGCGCTCGGGGAGCTTTCTTTTCTTTGCTGCATGCTGAGTAATGCGAGTGTGCGTGGATGTTTTCACGACCGAACCTTTGGGTTGTTGTTCACAGTCTTCATTAAGGTTCCGACATATTTCCGGTTTGTCCCTGTTGGAACGCCTGACGCTCCGAGCGCTTCGCGGAGAAAAGGCGGTACATGAACATCAAGAAGCCAATGACCCCGTAAAGGAGGACTGTCGCGAGCTGCAGCCAGCCCATGAGAACGGCGCCGGCTACGCCGGAGGCGGCGCCAGCCTGAAAACCTAAGCCGGTGCGAAGCTCACGAAGAGTCCATTCGCGGACACCGGCGCCGCCCGGCGTGATGGGGATCATCAGGATGAGGGTGATGGCTGGCACCACCACCATGTAGCTGAAGAAATTGATGAGGGGCAGACCCATAGCCAGGCCGA
>JABMQX010000769.1 GCA_013203085.1 bacterium
CAGCGGGCGATGCTCCCGCCGCCAGTCGTCCACCGGAATGTCGGCGGCGAAGAAGAAATCGTACTCTGCGCCCAGGTCGTCGGTGGCAGGCGACTCGTTCGCCGGGGTGTCTGTTACGTCCTTAACGAAGGGCCACAGGCCTCCGCCGTAGTTGAAGTCCTCGGCTTCCCTGACGATCATGGTTATCTGAGCTGGGTCGGTTGGGGGCGAGATCGCAAGGGGACTCTCCGCTCCGGAGGCGCTTTCGGCGGTCACTTTGTATTGGTAAACGCTTCCTTCCTGAACAGCCGTGTCCGTAAGCGATGTGCCCGTGAAGAGTCCTGCGGAAATCTCCTCGTAGGCGCCGCCATCAGTGCTGCGGTAGATGTGATAGCCGACGACTCCAGTCTCCGGCGGGCTTGGCGACCAGCTCAAATATGCGAGCAGGAGCATCTCGACACTCAGGTTTGCGGGAGCGGAAGGCACCGGATAAACGACGTTTTGGCCGCCGATAGGCTGGTTGAAAACTGAGCCGTAGGTCATTCCGCCCTGAAATTCAGCGGGACCGCTCGCATCCCCGGGGACGTCTAGGGTGTACACGAGAGTACGATTTGTCACGTCGCCGCCGGTCAAGGTCCAGACAATCTTCCCCGGAGTGCCCAGGTCAGGGTCTCCTTCAGCCGAAGAGACCGTGAAGCCCGCAGGGATGTTCTCTGTAATGATGAGTATGGCGGGCGGCGTTTCCATGTTGACGTCTATCGTGAAGTCAACGTCGAGGGTCGCACCGGCGGTGTACTGAGTGCCGATAGCCCTGTCGCAGAATATCGGGCCGACCCAGTTCCCTTCCGGGGGTCCCACCTCTGTTGACCACTGTGCCGGCACGCCGGAGGAATCCCCGGTGTAAAGGATGAGCCTGTCTATCCTGTAACCACCTTCCCGCCGGCGGATGTCGAGGGTGTAATCGCCCGGCGCGTCGAAAGTGATGAGCTGCCCCGGCGGCGTGAACCACACCCACACGTCGTCAGTTCCCTGATTGTCGAAATCGTTGATAGCTACGGTTCCGTCAACTCCAACGCGGCAGGAGTTGGTGCCGCCATCGTCGGCATACCTCCTGAGGAGGATAGTGTAAGTGCCCGGACTGGGGATGGTGATGTCATAGCTCAGCTCGCAGCCGTTCGGCCACTCCGCATTCTCGCCCGGTGCGGGTGCAGTGGTCATGTAGGTCGGGTCTCCTTCCACAACCTCCCAGGAGCGAATATCGCCGTTGTCAGCCGTGGAGGTGTAGTTCTCGGCTTCGATGATTATCATCGCCCCGTGCCTATCACTAACGGTGATGGTGACGGTATCCGTGCTGACGCTGTCCGGATTGCCGAGGCCATCATCAACTTGCAGTTGTAGGACGCAATCCTCTGTGAGCTGACAGACGAAGGGTGCGATAAAGGTCGGCGTGGCGGTGTTCGCGTTTTGGAAGGTTCCCGTACGGCCCTCGATTTGCGTCCACTCGTACGTCAGCGCCCCGGATGTCGTAACCGAGCCTGTACCGTCGAGCGGGACTTGCTGGCCCTCGATGAGAGTTTGATCGGGCCCCGCTACCGCAGTGGTCTTGAGATTCTTGACAGTGATGTACACATCATCTGTGTAAGTGTCCGTGCCGTCCCCGGCGGTGAACTGGAAAGTGAGGACAGTATCTTCGTCCACGCTTGGAGCGGTGAAGGTTGTTCTGTCCTGAGCGGGGTCGGCAATAGTAACTGTCGGTCCGCCGGTCTGGACCCACTGGAATCCGGAAACCGGCCCTATAGTGGAGAAGGAATAACTCCCGTCGAGGATGGCCTCCGTTCGTTCGTTGAATTGGGCGTCAACGCCGTACACGATCAACGGTCCCTGGCTCTGATCACCGTAAGCTTCCAGTTCCGCAATGGATGTGAAATCTGCCGAGCCACCCGGCACCCCGTAGAGCCTGATGCCGTTCCCCTTGATGGGCTTGAAGGAGATGTTGAACCGGGAAGAAGCCCTGCGACCAGTCCTCGAATCGGCGAAATCGTAGGGTGGGTCTATTGTGACCTCGGGGGCGTCAATCCAGGTTGCCCCACCATCCTGCGTGAACTGAACCGTCAGGTACGTCCACCATCCTCCGTCACCGAAATTGCTGCCTTCGTAGTAAACGAGCTGGTCGAAAAAGAAGTCTTGTTCCCAGACATATCCCCAAAAATCTTCGCTTTTCGCATTGCCATCCCAGCTATCGTTGGTGTCTTCGTAATCCTCGTTGTTCATCCCGTCAATATCATAGTGCGAGATTGCATAAGTCGTGCCCTGAACGCCAGGGAGGGGGGGCGTTGTGCCGCCTGGGGCGGGGAGTGCCCTGTTCCGGAGCGGAACGAGAGTCATGGTGTCCGAAAGAGCTCCATCGCCGAAAGAATTTCGGCCCTTAACCACCATTGTGAACGCTTCCCCATCAACAAGGTTGTGAAGCGCGTAAGTTGTCTCGGGCGTCCAGAAAAAGAAATACATTCCCTCCTGGACCTCGAGTCCGACTCCGTAGTCATCCGCGTCAACAAGGGAGTCCCAGGACAGGGTGAAGCTGAGATGGCTTCGGCGAGCGACAATATTGCTCGGCGCTATCTGAGGTGCATTTTTCGCGAGGACTATCACATCAGCCGTGTCGGTGCTGGTCCCCGTCTCGCCAGTAACCGTCAACTGGAAAGTCAAAACCGTCCCCACCGTCAGGTCCGGGGCGGTGAAAGTCACCACTTCGGGGTCTGCTGTCGCGTTGAGCGTGACCGTTGGGGTGCCCGCGGTCTGCTCCCAGGACCACGTAGTGGCTTTGCTGGAGGCTCTGCCATCGAGAGTTACCTCGTCGTTGGAAAAGACAGTTTGGTCTGGGCCGGCTCGGGCCGTGGTTCCGGAGCCGGGGATAACGTCGCCCTCTGTGGGAGACCACGCCTCGCCGATCTCAGCTCTTATCCAGTCAATCTGCCAGTGCTGTGTGTTGCCGCCGGAGGAGCGCGAAAACTCGAACCTGAGCGTGGAGATGGTTTCGGCATGGGTGACGGTTTGGATAGGCGTGGGGTCTTCGTCGTAATAGACGGTA
>JABMQX010000770.1 GCA_013203085.1 bacterium
AGCTTCCGCGCGGAAGGAACAATTCGAGGGTCGGCGGTGTAAACGCCATCCACATCGGTGTAAATCTCGCAGAGGTCAGCTTTCAATGCCGCTGCCACAGCCACCGCGGAGGTGTCGGAGCCCCCTCGACCGAGGGTCGTGATGTTTCCGTTGATATCCACACCCTGGAAGCCAGCAATGACAACGACATAACCTTCTTTCAGCCTATGGAGGACTTTGTCAGCGCGGATGTCAATGATTCTCGCCTTTGTGTGGATGCTGTCGGTCAATATGCCGACCTGGTAGCCGGTCATAGATATGGCCTTATAGCCCAACCCCTGAGTAGTCATGGCCAGGAGGGCAACCGAGATTTGCTCCCCTGTCGAAACCAGCATGTCGTATTCCCGGCCATGCGGGTCATCGGTGATTTCGCGGGCCATTGAGATAAGTTTATCGGTGGTGCCGCTGGCAGCCGACACTACGACCACAACGTCATGACCTTGCTCTTTTGTGCGGCAGATCCTGCGGGCGACGTTCTTGAGGCGTTCCGCATTAGCCACGGATGTACCGCCGTACTTCTGGACAATTACTCCCATGCGCCCTCTTTCTTACCCTCCCGAAGCGAATAAGGTGGACATAAGCTGATGCCCTTGGACCCGGCCGAATCCTCCTTCTGCGACCGAGAACTCGTCGAAGACAATAACGCTATCTGTCCGAACTCCTTTGCCACAAATGGCGAACGGCACCGGATCGGACGTGTGGTTCCTGAGTGAAATGGGGGTGTAATGATCAGGCATAGCCACGACCCTGTACTCTCCCCATTGCTCCAGCTTCTCAACGATTTTCCCGACGATTTTAGCATCAAACCTCTCGATAGCTGTTATTTTTTGAAGAATGTCGGCATTATGCCCTGCTTCGTCAGCCGCTTCAACATGAACCACTACAAAGTCGGCTTTCTCCAGAGCCTCAATGCCATAAGAAGCTTTCGCTTCGTAATCGGTGTCGTAGTAACCAGTCGCGCCGGGGACGTCCGCTGCCCGGAGTCCAATGAGTCTCCCGATTCCTTTAATGAGGTCCACGCCAGCGATAACGGTCCCGTCCAGTCCGAATCTCTCCTGAAAGGAAGGAGGTCGCTCGAGCTTCCCGCCGCCCCACAACCAGATCATGTTTGCGGGGTTCTCCTGAAGGTCAATTTTCACTTGGTTTATCGGTTCAGCGTTCAGGATTTCACGAGACTTTTCCATAAGATCGCGGAGTAGGCGAGAGCCTTGCCCCGTCGGGAAGTTCCGTTCTATCGGTTCACCGATTATGGCATGGGGAGGGACGCACCGCAGCTCTCCCTTTCCTTCCTGAAGAAGTTTTTCCTTGATAGTCGTGACATGGCGATAACTCACGCCAGCGTTGAAGGTTACACCATCAATCCTAATTCCTTTGTTGAGGGCATCTATGAGGACTCTTGCCTCCTTGGACGAGATGTGTCCCGCGCTGTAATCCTCCATTACTTCATCGGAAACGGAGACGAGGTTGCACCTGAAAACCACCTCGTCTGGGGCTGGTTGAATGTCTAAGCTGACGGCTTCCAGCGGCCCCCTGCCTCTGTAGTACTTACGAGGATCGTACCCGAGGATGGAAAGAGAAGCGACATCGCTTCCGGGTGTCATGTCTTCGGGAATTGTCTCGGCCAAACCTGTGCTTCCTTCCCGGGCGAGCCGATCGAGGTTTGGCGTTTTCGCGACCTGGAGGGGAGTTTTCCCTTGCAGTTTTTCCAGCGGATAGTCCGCCATTCCGTCGCAGATCAAAAGGGCGTATTTCATGTTCTCTCGCCTAAACACAGTTTACGAGGGCTCATCCGTTGGCTCGGTAAGTCGCACTTGCCTAAGTGCTTCTTGTCCAAGTTCAACGGCACCCTCGCCGAATGCCATCTTGTCGTCTTTCGACAAGCAGACTTATAAGAGGACCCTCGAGCCGTCGAATAGGCTCTTTTAGCTCCGCAACAGAGAAGAGATACAACCAAGGATAGCATGGTCGGGACGACTGGATTTGAACCAGCGACCCCTTGAACCCCATTCAAGTGCGCTACCAGACTG
>JABMQX010000771.1 GCA_013203085.1 bacterium
CTACACGCACAGTTCCCACCTCCACGCGTACGGTTCCCCGGGCCTCCACGCGTACGGTTCCCCGGGCCTCCACGCGCACGGTTCCCCGGGCCTCCACGCGTACCGCTCCCATTGCGAGGATCGGTCGGGGAGTGAGCGAAACAGTACGGCCCCGAGCTCAATCCTCTACTCGATCCCGGACGGCTACGGGAAGCTTCGGCCCCAGCGGCCTTCGTCCCTCGGGGCGTTCCCGCTCGACAAGTACGACCAGGAGTTCCACTGGGGCGAGCAGCCGCTCACAGTACCGAGGATACAACCGCTCGCCCGGGATCGTTGGACGCGGAACGGCGAGTGTCGGGACTCGCTCCAGCTCCAATTCTTCTGTCACACGGGGGCGCGCAGGCCGTCCCTACGTATCGGGCAGAAACTCCCGTGTACTCTCGGGCGGAAGTCGCGGAACCTCGCGATTCTCCCGAGGACACGCGGGGAGATACGTTACCTCCCGGTACTCTCGGGGGCATGCAGGGACCTATGTTACCAGCCGCTATAGTCGCGGCCAGTACATCGGCGCCAGCACGCCTTCGCGATGGTATTACCGTTCTCAGCGTGTTCGCAGGTATAGGCGCCACTATCAGTATTATGGTCGAGATTCGCGGTACTACTTTTCCCACGGGCGCTGGCTTCCTTTTCCCCCCGGCTACATTCACGGCCCGGGTTCCGGCTATGTCTTCCGTTATGGCATGTGGACGCCCGCTTACCCGGTCTTCGTGGCCGTGCCGGTTGACTCTGACTACTATTACGACGGCGGATGGCATGCCGAACCTCTTCCCTATGTGGAGGAGGGAGAAATAGTCGTTCCCTCCGCTGAGGAACCGGCTCCCGAGTATTTCTCCGTTCAATCGAAAGGGGAGCGGGAATTGGTCGTCATCACAAGAGGCTACGACCTCGATTGGTGGCAGGCGAAAAGGGTCGAGGACTTGATTTCCAAACAGATCATTGAGAGTATCCTTGCCGGAGGAGAAGCAGGGGACGAAAGCCGCATCGTCTTCGACAAAAAGAAGCAGAGGTTGATTATAACCGCCACGCCCGATGACATCATGAGAATCCGCACGATCGTTGACGACGATCGCGCGTACAAGCTGATCACGAAGGAGAACCTCGGCGGCTTGGCCGTGGACGCTGTTCCTCTGGTTGATCTGCGATTTGTGGAGAACGACCCCGGCGCCGCTTTACGCATAGCCGCAGACAACTATTCGGCAGGAGATGAAATCCTGCGGTCATCGGAGGTTTCCCCCTCCGGCAGAGAATGGTGGTTCAACGATCGTATCGGCACCATGACCGTCAAGGACAGCGTCCAGAATCTCGATACTCTCTACGAGTTCCTGGAGACAAGCCCGTACTTCCGATAAGAGTTGCACCGGCCGGGGGATCCTATCAGAGGGTTGATCGGCGTATCGCGGTGGTCATTCCACAAAAAGAAGAGGGGCGAGCCGTTTCGGCTCGCCCCTTTTGTCGGACGGCGAGTTGTCAGCGTCAATACATCTCCCCGCCGTAGCCACCACCCGGAGGGCCACCACCCTTAGGTTTTTCTTCCTCTTTGATCTCGGTTACGAGAGCCTCCGTGGTCAAGAGAAGGCCTGCAATGCTCGCAGCATTCTGAAGAGCTATGCGAGTAACCTTCGTGGGGTCAATGACACCAGCCTTGACGAGGTCCTCGAAGACGTCGGTTTGGGCGTTGTACCCGTAGGCGCCTCTCTTGCCCTTGACATCCTGAACGACGATTGACCCTTCGCGGCCGGCGTTTTCCGCGATCTGCCGGATGGGCGACTCGAGCGCCTTCATCACGATCATCCTTCCTATGTCTTGGTCTCCGTCGAATTCCTCCTTGTCCAGGGCGCCGACGCACCTCAAAAAAGCGACTCCGCCGCCGGGGACGACCCCTTCCTCGACGGCAGCCCTTGTCGCGTGGAGGGCATCTTCCACTCTGGCTTTCTTTTCCTTCATTTCCGTCTCTGTGGCGGCGCCGACGCTAATCACAGCCACGCCGCCCGCGAGTTTCGCGAGCCTCTCCTGGAGTTTCTCCCTGTCGTAGTCAGAGGTTGTTTCATCGATTTGCAGTTTGATCTGCGAGACTCTCGCCTTGATAGCGTTCTTGCTCCCGGAGCCTTCGATGATCGTGGTGTTATCCTTGTCAATGATAATCCTCTTGGCCTCTCCGAGGTCGGGAATGCTGATGTTCTCGAGCTTGATTCCGAGGTCCTCGGAGATCATATTGCCGCTGGTCAAGGTAGCGACGTCTTCCAGCATGGCTTTCCGTCTATCACCGAAGCCCGGGGCCTTGACGGCTGCGCACTTCAAGACACCCCGAATCTTGTTGACGACCAGCGCTGCGAGAGCTTCTCCTTCGACATCCTCGGCGATGACAAGCAGAGGCTTGCCAAGCTCGGCGACCTTTTGCAGAAGAGGCAGGAGGTCCTTCAGGTTCGAGATTTTCTTCTCGAAGATGAGGACGTAACATTCCTCGAGCACCGCTTCCATGGTCTCGGCATTGGTCACGAAATAGGGGGAAAGGTATCCCCTGTCAAACTGCATCCCCTCGACTACATCGAGGGTCGTCTCGATTCCCTTGGCTTCCTCGACGGTTATCGTGCCGTCTTTACCCACCTTTTCCATTGCGTCGGCGATGATCTCACCGATAGTCTCATCGCAGTTGGCGGAGATCGAAGCTACCTGGGATATTTCCGTTCTGTCCTTAACCTTGTTGCTGAGCTTTTTCAGTTCTTCGACGACAATTCCTACGGACTTGTCAATACCCCTCTTGATGGCCATGGCGTTGGAGCCTGCGGCAACGTTCTTCAAACCCTCGCGGTAAATCGCCTCAGCGAGGACCGTAGCGGTGGTAGTGCCGTCGCCTGCAACGTCGCTTGTTTTGGAGGCGACCTCCCTCACCATCTGTGCGCCCATGTTCTCATACGGCTCTTCGAGCTCGATCTCCTTGGCAACAGTCACCCCATCCTTGGTGACCGTCGGGGAACCGAATTTCTTATCCAGAACAACATTTCTTCCTTTGGGGCCGAGGGTCACTTTCACAGCCCTGGTGAGCTGCTCCAACCCTGACAGCACAGCTTTTCTTGCCTCTTCACCGAACAACAGTTGTTTCGCTGGCATTCTTGTCTCCTTTCTTAGCGTAATGAATCCGCGGGATTGTCATTTTATGATGGCCAGGATGTCTTCTTCTCTGACGATGAGATGTTCTTCATCGTCAATGCTGATTTCC
>JABMQX010000772.1 GCA_013203085.1 bacterium
AAGGGAACCCGCCTCACAAATAGACAGATCATCGAGACATTCATCAACAACGCTTCCATCGTCTTGCAGCGAAGGCGGGCCGAGGAGGCACTGCGGGAGAGCGAGGAAGCCGAACGTGACCTCTCGGCGAAACTGAAAGAGCTGAATGAGGTCGGCAACGAGCTTTCCACCGCGGATTCCATTGACGATTTATGCCGCCTCGCGGTTGAGCTCGGTCGGAGTCGGTTAGGATTCGACCGAGTGGGCATCTGGTTGTTAGACGAAACGAATCCCGATTTCGTTGTGGGCACATGGGGCACGGACGAAAAGGGGCAACTACGCGACGAACGGCAGAGCCGGTTGTCTATCGACTCCAACGAAGTGATTAGGTCTGTCGTCCTGCGCAAAAACCGTCTCGTTCTCTTCTCCGACGCACCCTTGTTTGATGATAGATCACAGGTCATTGGCCAGGGAACGAAGGTGGCCGCCCCCCTGTGGGACGGCGAGCAGGTCATCGGCTACGCGTGCACGGATAATCTGCTTAGCCAGCGGCCGATCACGGAACGCCAGTGTGAGTTCGTCACCCTGTACGCTTCGACTTTGGGGCATCTCTGCACACGCAAGCGGGCGGAGGAGGCGTTGCGGGAGAGCGAGAAAGAGTATCGAACCCTGATTGAGAATCTTCCTCAGAAGATATTTCTTAAAGACAGGAAGTCTGTTTATGTGTCCTCCAATGAGAATTACGCGGCGGATTTAAAGATTAGGCCCGAGGAAATCACCGGAAGGACAGATTATGATTTCTACCCCAAGGAATTGGCTGAAAAGTACAGAGCAGACGACGAGAGAATTATGGAATCCGGGAAAACACAGGACATCGAAGAGAAGTATGTCCGGGAAGAACAGGAAATGATTGTCCATACGGTCAAAACGCCTGTCAAGAATGAAAAAGGCGATTGCATTGGCGTATTAGGAATTTTCTGGGACATCACCGAGCAGAAGCGGGCGGAGGAGCGCCTTGCCTACCAGGCCCACCTGCTCGCCAACGTGAACGATGCCGTCCTTGCCACTGATGATCGGTTCGTTGTGACATCATGGAACCGGGCAGCCGAGGAGATATATGGTTGGAAGGCCGAGGAAGCCATCGGGCGGTTTGTGGAAGAAGTGATACCTTCGGATCTCACCGATGCGCAACGAGCCGACGCACTTCGAGCTTTCGCCCAAGAAGGGCGCTACCGTTTCGAAGTGAGCACGTATCGTAAGGACGGACAGCCGATATATATTGAGGGGGCCACTGTCGCGTTGCGCGGGGAGGATGGACGGATCACCGGCTACGTGAACGTGAGCCGCGACATCACCCAGCGCAAGAAGGCGGAGGAGGAGAAGCGGCAACTCCAGGAGCAGCTCGCGCAGGCTCAGAAGATCGAAGCTGTCGCCACGCTTACGGGGGGAATCGCTCACGAATTCAACAACATCAACACGGCAATTATCGGTTACGCGGAATGGACGCTTGACAGGGAGGAGCTCTCGGAGAAAGCTCGCCATAATTTAGAGATCATTCGCAGTTCCGCGGCCCGCGGCGCCGATTTGACGAGGAGCCTGCTGACGTTCTCCGGGAAGGAGGTTGCAGAGAAAAAGCCCCTCAATCTCAGAGACCTTGTGGCTGATGTGTTGAAGGTGACTGAGGGGCAATTCACGAGCGAGGGGATAGAGCTGATCGTCGAGCATTCCACGACTGCCCCGCGAGTCCTCGGCGACGCCAGCATGCTTGAATCGGTAGTAATGAACCTCGTCGTGAATGCCAAGCACGCCATGCTCAAGTCGGAAACGAAGAACCTGCACATTCAGACGGGCTTAGAGAAGGGAAGAGCATTCATCAGGGTCGAGGACACCGGCTGTGGGATACCGAAAGAGGACGTCCAGAGGGTCTTCGAGCCTTTCTTCACGACGAAAGGGGCGATTGTCAGCGGCGGGGCTTACGACGGAAAGATTCACGGCACGGGCCTCGGTTTGAGCGTGTCCCACGGGATAATAGAGAACCACGGCGGGGAAATCAAGGTCAGGAGTAAAGTCGGCAAAGGCACGGTTTTCACGGTCTATCTTCCTGCCGCCTCGAAGCGCACGACCACGCCGCCGCCGGTTGAGGAAGGACGAGAAGAGGGGGTTTCCCGGATAATGGTCGTTGACGACGAGGAGGCTATAACCGAGCTTCTCGTGGACATACTGGGCCACGCCGGATATGAAGCTGACGGCTTCGGGAACCCTGTGGAAGCTCTCAAGGCCCTTCGGCAAGGGCAATACTCTCTGGCGTTCATAGACCTCCACATGCCGCACATGCAGGGGGAGGAATTCATGGTCGAAATCAACCGTCTCCCCGCCGAGAAAAGGCCCCTGAAAGTGATCCTGACCGGCCGCGTGGGCGTTTCAGAAGAGGATTATAGAGGGATCGAGGTCTTCGGGACACTCCGGAAACCCTTCACGACACAACAAGTCCTGGGC
>JABMQX010000773.1 GCA_013203085.1 bacterium
GAGCAGTTCAACCTGAGATCCAAGGGCGGAATGGGACACCTGGAAAGTTACTACTTTCTGCCGAAACACATTGCAGAAAAAATGGGACTCAAGGAGGAAGAGAAACCTCATGTCAGGCATATCGATCCGGAAGTCGGAGTCTGGCATACGGTCAAGCTGACCGTGAAAGGCCGGACCTTCTCAGCCGATTATGACGGAGAGGTCCTTTATGACAAATTCGAGTTTCACGACTGGATGATGAACATGGAGCCGGCGCCGATCAGGCTGCAGAAGCATATCGTGGTAAATGGCGATAATCTCGGCGAGATGAATCCCTGTCCTATCGAGTACCGCAATATCTTTATCAAAGAGATCGAGCCAGGCACCGTCAATGTGCCCAAGGCCTCTTCCCCAACGGGAGGCGCAAAGTGAGTCATTCTTTCTCAACGACTGTGTTACCACTCGTGAAGCAGTGTTTTACGAGTCCGCTTGATTAAGGAGTCCTGTTATGAGATATCGAACAGCCTGTATCGTTGTGCTCTTGCTGACCATTTCTTCGACATCCAGCGCGCAGTTTCCCTGGCAGAAACCACCGGCCAGGAGCAAGAAGGCGGTCGCAGACATCTTGGGGCCGACTACCGAGAAAGAACCGTCGCGCGACCTTCACATCGTCTGGGTTTGGGGCATCGACCGGATTCATGCGAAGGGGGCCCACGAGTTCGCTAAGGCAAAGGATTTCTTTGTTGATCTTCTGAAGGCCGGCGCGAGGTTTCGTTGTGTTGACAGCGCCTACCAGCGCGCCTACAATGCGTAGAATCACATCCACGGCGCCCATGGGCAGGTCCATATGGGAGCTCTCGGTGGAAATGGATCATGCAATAAACACGCGGACAGAACTACGCTATCCGACAGATCGAAAGGAGGGGAGATGTTTACTTCTCGTACGATGAGGCAAACGTATCTATTCGTGTTCCTGACCCTTTTCGTAACCAGCCAGGCCCGTAGCCAATTCTCGTGGCAGACTCCGGTCAAGCGTGATCCGGCGGAAATAAAGCGCATCGTAGGACCGATTGGGGAGCGAGAGCCGTCCCGGGATCTGAACATTGTCTGGGTCTGGGGCATCGACAAACTCCACGAGAAAGAGACTCACGAATACGCCTGGGTCATGGACCGCTACGTGAACGTGCTTCTGCCTCAGGTCCCGCGCGTCACGGTCGTTCCCTCCATGTATTTCCCCAAGAAGGAATTATGGGAGAAGGCCGACCTGGTCGTTTTCTATATGTGGCCGCGTGGAGAGGGGTGGGATTACGATCTTATCGACGTCTATCAGAAGCGCGGCGGCGGATTGATCTTCATTCACATGGCCTTGATGCAGGGTTCGGGTGAAGAGTTGTCGAAGCGGATTGGGATGGCATGGGACACCAGAAGGGGCGCCACCAAATGGGGCGTGTTGCCCACGCCGGTGACTCTTACTGACGCAGCATCAGAATCTCCCATCTTCAAGGGCTTTCCGGCAAAGTTCGATCTGGCGGAGGAGTTCTATTGGCATTTGAGGGGAGACCCGGCAGGTGTCACTACCCTCGTGACTTCGCCCGCCGGCCCGGCAATAGCAAACAAACCATTAAAGGGTCCTCCTAAGATCGAAGATCTGGACGGCAAGGAGTGGCCAGTCATGTGGACAAGGGAGGTAGGCCGGGGCAAAGTTTTTATCACGGTTGCCGGCCACAACTATTTCACGTTCAACGATCCCTACTTTCGGATCATTCTGCTGCGGGCCATGGCGTGGACCATGAACGAGTCTTTTGATCCATTCAAACCGCTGGTGACGCTCCATCTCGAACGGTAGGGCTTGGAGTTCAAACTCCCCCTTAGACTCATAGGAGTCTGCCTTTCGTGTGGCGGGAGCGTACAGGTTATCTCACAGATTAGTACTTGTACTTTAGTTGTTGGTGTATAAGTAGTGATGGATGGACCTGACCGAAGACCAATGGAATGTCGTCAGTACCATCCTGCCCAACGATCCCATAAGGCCGGATCGAAGGGGTCGGGGTAGGTGATCGGCGGGTCGGCGAACATCGAACGTCGTCTACGCCACCGAGCCACGGGCACGGCGGTGAGGATGCCGCTACGACAGCCATCAGAATTCTACACCACTTCCCGTATATCCCCGCAAGTGTGGAGCAGTCCATACATGTTCACAGGACGGTTGCGTGTTTCTTGTGGCGACTCGTGGTCTCACACCTCAAGAAGCAGCAAAAACCGGTACCAGAAAACGAGGGCCGTGTGTGGGCTCCCCTTGCCGAGCTCCATAAAATGTTAGGAAAAAAGATGCTTTCTAACGCCGAAAAACAGCTTCCGCAGTTTTGCACAACTCCCCGCTTCCAAAGTCCGCACGCCACAAACTGTTCCGGCAATCAGGGCGTCAAATGCGCCATTGTACTCGACCACAACCGTGTAACCTGCCCCGCTGGCGCTGCCTCGGACAGGCTACTTTCGACTTTTCGAATTCAGGCGCCATATAGTCCCATTTCTTGAACATCGTAGACTATGCGTAAGTTATCAAGAAGATCCGTCCTTCGGTGATCCGCTTCTTAATCGCGCACCGGGAGTCGCCCGCCCTCGAAAACGCCACCCACTAACTTCTCTTTTGGAGCCAGTCGTTGCGTGGAAATAGACGCGCGTGTTATACTTCGGCGACTACAAGGTGAGTTCTCGGCCTTCTGCTCAAGCATTTCGCCTGGCTGATTCATTGGAATGCTTCATTAGCAGAGAAGTCCGACAACGCCGCCCAGGTCGCGACCGTTAAGCAGATCAATTCACAGCAAGAAGTCATCGCGAAAGAATGGAAAGCATAGGAATGAACTCAAAGAAGCAAA
>JABMQX010000774.1 GCA_013203085.1 bacterium
GACCTCGAAATCGAAACGCCCTTTCCGAGAATGTCTTATCCCGATGCTCTTGACAGGTACGGCACCGACAAACCAGACATCCGCTATGAGCTCCTCATTCACGACGCAACCGAGCTCGCCCGCCAATCCAGCTATGAGGTCTTCCGCTCCATCATCGAGAAGGGAGGCGTTGTCAAGGGAATGCGCCTCCCCGGGTGCGCCCGTTACTCCCGAAAGAACATAGACGACCTCGCCGCCTTCGCTTCCACGTTCGGAGCGACCGGCTTGTCGTATGTTAAAATCGGGGAAGAGGGTGTTTCCTCCCCCATCGCAAAGTTCTTCGAGCCAGCCCTTCTCCAATCCCTCCTTCGTGAAATGGAAGCCGACAAGGGCGATCTTCTCATCCTCACCGCCGGGGAAAAGCGAAAAGTCAACGAGCCCCTCGGAGCCGTCCGCACCAAAATCGCCGCTGATGAAGGGGTTATCCCCGAGGGAGAGTTCGCTTTCCTCTGGGTCGTGGATTTCCCTCTCTTCGCTTACAACGAAGAAGAGCAACGCTACGAGAGCGAGCACCATCCCTTCACATCCCCCGCCGAGGAGGATATGGCTCTCCTCGACACCGACCCATTGAAAGTCCGCTCCGCTTCCTACGACCTCGTCCTCAACGGCATCGAGGTCGGCAGCGGTAGCGTCCGAATCCACGACGCCGAGGTTCAGAAAAAGGTCTTTCGCCTTCTGAAACTCACCGACCACGAAATCAACGAGAGATTCGGGTTCTTCACCGATGCCCTTCAATACGGCACCCCTCCTCACGCGGGGGTCGCCCCTGGACTCGATAGAATCATCCGAATCATGGCCGGCGCCGATAGCATCCGCGACGTCATCGCTTTTCCCAAGACCCAGAAAGCGAGCGACCTCATGACCGGTTCCCCCTCCCCCGTCAGCGACCGCCAGTTGAAGGAGCTTCAACTGAAAATCATAACCTGACCCCCTACCGCCACGCCATCCCCGCGTCTCTGCGTCTCTGGTGCGCCAGGAGAAGACTGGTTGATCTTGCAACCTGAAAGGAGGTTGCCCTGTTAATTGCTCGTTCGACAGGTAGCGAAGCGTGCGGCGCGCGGAGCGATCTGCGGCGTCGAAGCCCCGCTGAGCGAACGCGTGAGCCGTAGCGAAAGCGAACCCGATTCGGCCTCGTTACGCTAATGGAGAGCGGCGAGCCCCCCAGAGAGTGGCTAAGCCCGCTGCCGGTGGCGAAGGAACGAGCATAAGCAGCCATCGGGCCTCCCGAGGTGCTTGGGGACGGTGCCCACGGACAGATCAACCGAGGAAGCTGGCAGACCCGGCCAGGGGGGGCTATCCGCAGTTTTTGGCACCCAAACAGAGCCGTATCTCCTGCCGGATCAGAGCTTGACATGCGCCACAATGAGATAGACAATTAGGTGCGTGGGCCGGCATGTCATTTCGGACAAACCGCTTGGCCTGCCTCACCACTCATGCCCTCGACTCTGATAGAACGACACAAATCAACTGTGGAGGACAAAAACTGAAAGTAACCGGAATTCTTCAGGCTTCCGTTCTCACGCTGATCTTCTTCGCGGCCTTTTCAGTCCTGACGGCTTCGGCAGTTTCAGAAGAAGGAAGCTCGCCCCCGTCTATCCAGCAAGCTAAAACGCCCCCCGAGCGAGAAGCCTTTCGGCAAGAACTACTGAGAGAACTGGAGGAGTACGCGAAAACGCATTCCACCTGGAACGTGCCTCGCACCGACGGCCAATTCCTCCGCATCCTGGTCGAGTCCTGCAAGATCAAGCGAGCCCTTGAAATCGGCTCCTCCAACGGCTATTCGACAATCTGGATCGGGATGGGCCTCGAGCGGAGCGGCGGCAAGCTCATCACCCTCGAAATTGACCACGGCCGTGCCGAAATGTGTAAGGAAAACGTCAAGAAAGCCGGCCTCGAGAAGGTTATCACCGGTATGGAGGGAGACGCCCTCAAAGTCATCCCCACTCTAAAAGGCCCCTTCGACTTTGTTTTCATTGACGCATGGAAGCCCGACTACAAAAAACACCTCGACACGGTCATGCCCAGAATGCCGGTCGGTGTCGTCATCGCCGCACATAACGCTATCCGGATGGCGAGCTCCATGAGGGATTATCTTGATGCCGTCAAAACCGATCCTCGTTTCGACACGGTTTTCCTCAGCACGACAATGCGGGACGGTTTCGCCATCACCTACAAGAAGGCGGAGCAATCGTCACCCGGGCGACAAAGATGAGATTACTCTTTTTGATGCTGTCGGTCTTGGCTGCGGCGTCCGTACCACTCAACGGCGCCCTCGAGCCCAAGGTGCTTTACGAAAAACAGAGCCACCACCACTACATCCGCGTTCTTGAGTCGGGGACCGTTCGCACCTTGACCTTCCGACGCAAAGGCCACGATCGGAACCAGTCGAGAATGGACGTGGCGGACCCTTTGCGTCCCTGCCTCCCCTATTATCCACTCATGTTCGCGGGTTATCTTTTCACCGCGAAGCCGGAGCGGGTCCTCGTCGTCGGGCTGGGCGCAGGCGTCATTTCTCGCCTTTCGGCTCACTATTTCCCCGAAGCGAAGGTGGACAGCATCGAACTCGATCCCGCCGTCGTGGAGGTCGCAAAGAGATTCTTCGCCTTTGAGGAGGGAGAAAGACAGCGCGTTTTCATTCGGGATGCGCGCGTTCAAATAAAAGTCCTTCGCCACCAGCACGCCATATATGACATCATCATGCTCGATGCCTTCAGGGGCGGGTTCGTCCCTTACTCTCTGATGACGAGGGAGTTTTTTCGGGAGTGCCGTGACATTCTCTCTCCGGACGGCGCCCTCGTCGTCAACCTCAAGCCCGATTGGGTCATATACGAGTATCAGAGGCGAACGCTTGCATCCGTTTTCCCGGAACAATACGCCTTCGGCGGGGACTCCGGCAGCCAAATGGTCGTCGCCCTTCCATCGGAGAAACAGATGACAAAAGAGCAGCTTCTTACCGTCGCCACAACCCTCCAGGAACAGCGGAAATTCTCCTTCAGCCTCCCCCGCGTCGTGACCCAGTTCGATATGGGACCCACTTATTCGCCCAAAGGCATGATCTTCACCGATGGCCACGTCCCTGCGAACATTCTCAAACGGCAGCTTGAAGGTCCCTCTGCCAGCTATAGCCCGCCGGCGCCTGCCTTCGGCCGCCTCGCAGACTGGCTCAGGAACAACCGGCTTCCCGTCATCTTCCTCGCTCTCGTTCTCATCGTCGTCGCTTTAGCATCACAGAAGGCTCGGCGTGCTCGCGCCTTCAAAAAGCTGGCGCCGGGCGAGCAAGAAAGAAAGGCTGACTGACCTCCCATTTTCTCCCTCCGCGAGACCGCCCTTGCGAATTGCAGCGGCGAGGCGAAACCTCTCGACACCGAGACTCCGATTCACTTTCTGTTCACAAGGAATAGAAGAGCCATCAGTTTTCAGCAACGGAACGAAAAGTTTTCTCCAACTCATCGAGGGACAGCTCCGCCAGAGAGGAAAGCAGAACGTCAGCACCTCGCAAATCTGTTTGTGCCGTAATTGGGTTGGTCACCGCAACGCAGAAAATCCCTGCCCCTTTGGCTGACTGTACCCCTTTCGGCGAATCCTCGAAGGCAATGCAACTTTCCGCGGGAAGGCTCAGCGCCTCAAGGGTTCTCAGGTACAGCTCGGGATCAGGCTTGAGTTTCTGCACTTCCGATCCCGTCACGATCTCATCGAACAGACCCTCAATTCGGAGATTGGCCAGGTTCGAGACAACCCATTTCCTCGGCGAACTGGAACAGATAGCGAGCTTCATCTTCCGTCTTCTGCCTTCGTCCAGGTATTCCCGAACTCCTGCCCGTAGCGACTCGTTATCCATCCTGGACCAAAATAGCTCCTGCTTTCGCCTCTGAACCGTTTCCATATCTACCGGCGTCTTCGCTGACCGCTTCAGAAACTCCAGCGGATCGAAAGCCTCACTCGGCAAACCGATGTTCTCCTGCCAGAACGACAGCGGAAGCTCTACTCCGTACGATTCGATTACCTCCTTCCACGCATAATATCTCGCCGTTTCAGTATCGAGGATAAGGCCGTCGAAATCGAAGATCAGACCCCGCAGC
>JABMQX010000775.1 GCA_013203085.1 bacterium
CCGTTGCAAAGAGGTTCGGGGATATCGCCGCGAGGAAAAAGAGCATCGCTTTCCTGTACATTGGCGTTGTCTTTTTTCTCATCCCCTGCATAGTGATTTTGATCTCGGAATTGCTGAAATAGGAGTGTATAATAAAGCATGAGGGAGCGAGTGATACCCTCGTTGACCTCGCTCACTCACCGCCAATATGGCGACTAAGGAAGGAGGTGAGCAACGTGTTCCGCACACTTCTGCACGCATTGCGGGCCGCGAGTTCTCTGAAAGATGTCAAAGAAAACTTCTGTTCCATGCTGAGCGATACTGAAGATATGTTCCGTGCTGTGACAGATGTTCTCCTCGGAAAAACCGACCCTGACAAGATAAAGGATGGAATCTACACGAAAGACAGAGAGGTCAACCGAAAAGAGCAGGATATACGTAGAAGATTGGTGGGCCATCTTTCCCTCAGACGCATGGTGGATGCTCCGACTTGTCTGGTTTTCATGAGCGTCGCTAAGGATGTGGAGCGAATCGGCGATTACTGCAAGAACATTCTTGAAGTCGCTGCTTTCTACTCGATACCGGGGTCTCAGGCAAGGTACGCCGTGCCCCTGCGGGAAATCAGCGAGCAAATCGGGGAGCTTATCGAGAAAACTCGGAAGGCGTTCACCGACTCGGACGAGTCTCTGGCCAAGGAAGTTCTGCGATCCCACGAAGTTGTCGCCAAGAAGTGCGACATGTTGATAGGCCAGGTGCTCAACGACACGCTACAGACGAAGGAGGCGGTGTCCACAGCTCTTCTGTCAAGGTACTTCAAGCGAGTCGTAAGACATCTGGGGAACATCGTGTCCAGCGTGGTTGCCGCTGTGGAGAAAATAGATTTCCCTCCTAAATGATGATAGGCACGATTGTGAGGGTTTGTTCAGGGACTGCCAGCGGTGTAATTCTTAAGTCTCCCCCCGGGGCCGGCGTGCGACCGACTTCTGCGAAGGTGCGCCAGGCGATTTTCTCGATTCTATCGGGCAAGATAGGCGGAAGCTTCGTTCTGGATTTGTACGCAGGGACGGGCGCAATGGGTATCGAAGCGCTCAGCCGGGGCGCGGCAGAAGCGGTTTTCGTGGAGATTTCGCCGAGGTGCCTGAGGACGATCAAACAGAATCTCGAACTCACGAAGCTGTCCGACAAAGCCATAGTGATCGGAGGAAATGCTTTTGGAACCATCCGTCAACTCGGTCGGCAGAACCGAAAGTTCGACATCGTCATAGCAGACCCGCCTTACACGGCGAAAAACGGGAGGGGGAAAAGACTATCCCTTGCCCGAAAGACCTTGAAGTCGCTGGTTGACAGTGATATTCTCCGCCCGAATTCAGTGGTTATTGTTGAACATTCGGGAATGGAAAACAGCCTGAAAGCGACGGATGATCTGAAGCTTGTCTCCGCGAGAAAGTATGGAGGTACATCGGTTTCAATCTTCGCTCCGATGCAGGCAGATCGGATGCGGTGATGCGAACGCGTTGCCTGGCAAATCGGGGCGGCTTTTCTGCTCTCCTTGTACCCTTTTAGATACTACAACCGAGCCGAAAGGAGCGGGAACATAAATGCAGGTGGCAGTTTATCCGGGAAGCTTCGACCCCGTAACGTATGGCCACATTGACGTCATTCGGCGAGCTAATACACTTATTGGAACCTTACTTGTGGCCGTGGTCGAGCAGCCGCCGAAGGAAACGATGTTTTCTGCGGAGGAACGGATCTCAATGGTGAGAAAGGCAACTGCGGGGTTGAAGGGCGTGAAGATAGACGTCTTCCAGGGACTTCTCGTTGAATACGTACTAAAGGTCGGCGCGCAGGCAATCATCAGGGGATTGAGGGCTTTGACCGATTTCGAGTATGAGTTTCAGATGGCTTTGACAAACAGAAAGTTGTGCGACCGGATAGAAACTATCTTCCTAATGCCGAGCGAGACCTGTTCTTATTTCAGTTCCAGCATGATCAAGGAGATCGCGAGGCTTGGGGGAGACATCTCGGCGTTTGTCCCCCCCTCCGTCTGCGAGAAAATGAAAAAGAAGTTCGGAAAATGAAGGTCAAAGTAGCCCGAGTTCCGAAGTCGGGCATCATTTTGGAGGAGGAAGAGCCTCCCGAGATCATGGGAGAAAGCTTGGGAGGTGTGGAATACAAGGAGCCGGTCCATGCGAGGATTTCGGTAAGCCTTGTCGGGCGTACGTTGGTCGTTCTGGGGAATTTGACCACGAGTGCTGCACTGGAATGCAACCGGTGCCTGAAGAAGTTTGATTACAGGATAGAGGTTCCTGACTACAGATTCACCGCAGAGGTCAAGGGCGATGAAACGGTTGACTTGACAGAAAGCATACGCGAGGGTATTATACTGAATCTTCCTATGAAAAGATTATGCTCACCAGAGTGCAAAGGGCTGTGCCCGGCTTGCGGTCGGGATCTTAACGCTTCCGTCTGCAACTGCAAGAAACCTGAAGTGCCGGGTCCTTTTTCACAGCTCGATAGCCTGAAACCATGAAACACAGCGTGGAGAAGTTGAATGTCACCTTGTCCGAAAAGGAAACACTCTAAATCGCGAACCCGGAAGAGGCGAACGCATCAAGGTCTTTCAGGGGTACAGCTCGCCACGTGCTCGCATTGTGGGGCGACTCACCTGCCACACAGGGTGTGTCCCAATTGCGGATACTACGGGGAAGAACCGATAGTCAGCCCGGAAGGAGCGGCGTGATTTGGTCAGAATAGCCGTTGACGCGATGGGAGGCGATTATGCCCCCCGCAATATAATCGAAGGAGCGATCGAGACGCTTCGGGCTGCGCCGGAGGAGCGTGAAATCGTCTTCGTCGGCGACTCGCAAGCGATCAAGAAGGAACTGTCGAAATGCAATGCGAGCGGCCTGCCAACCACAATCGTCCATGCGAGCCAGGTGGTGGAAATGCACGATCCTCCCGCAGCGTCGGTCCTGAAGAAGCCCGATTCGTCCATCGCCAAAGCGATGGACCTCCTTCGAGACCAAAAGGTTGACGCGGTTTTCTCGGCGGGCAGCACAGGAGCAGTTACGGCAGCGGCTTGCCTCAAGCTCAAGCCGCTGGAAGGGATCGAGCGACCTGCTCTGGCAACGACTCTCCCGAATCTCACAGGCACGGGAGTCCTTCTGGACGCCGGCGCCAATAGTGACTGCCGTCCGAATCACCTGGTCCAGTTCGCGGTCATGGGACACGTCTTCGCCTGCGACGTCCTGGGTATAGAGAACCCCAGGGTGGGTTTGATGAACATCGGCGAGGAATCAACCAAAGGAAATGATTTGACCAGAGAGGTGTTTAAGCTTCTGGAAACGAAAAACCTCAACTTCATCGGGAACATCGAAGGAAGAAATGTCTTCGACGGCACCGTTGATGTCATCGTTTGCGATGGATTCGTTGGCAATGTGATCATCAAAGTGAGCGAAAGCCTCGCCTACACTCTGGACAAGACCTTTCGAGATGAGATCATGAAAAGCCCGATAAGAAGACTCGGAGCCTTCCTGGTGAAGCCCGCCTTCAGAAAGTTGAGAAAAAAGGTTGATTATGCTGAATATGGGGGGGCGCCTCTTCTCGGAGTCAATGGCATTTGTGTGGTGGGACATGGCCACTCCTCTCCTCGGGCTGTCGCCAACGCCATCACGATGGCCGAGACGTTCATGCATCAGAACGTCAATGAACATCTGGTTCGGGCTATTCATGACGCGGACTACACCCCTTTACAAACTCAACACAAGTCGGACCGGCCCGGAATCCGACGGCGTGTCGCTGACCGGCTGTCCGCTATCAAAGGCTCGGCCCGTGCCCGAAAACGACCGGGCAGCGCTCTTGGAGGACATTAGTTGGCAGCGTCGGAAAGAAATGCGTTTATCATTGGCACGGGTTCCTACCTCCCAGAAAAGGTACTGACCAACGCAGACCTTGAGAAAATGGTTGACACCTCGGACGAGTGGATAACCACGCGCACCGGAATCAAGGAACGGCGAATCGCAGCTCCTCAGGAGCCAACTTCGCTTCTGGCGAGCCGCGCTGCCCAGAGTGCCTTGAAGGACGCCGGAATCGGCGCCGAGAAAATCGAAATGATCATCGTTGGCACCTTCACCGGCGATATGCCCATGCCTGCGACGGCCTGTTTAGTTCAGAAAAACATCGGTGCCCCTCGCGCAGCGGCGTTTGACATCTCCGCGGCGTGCAGCGGATTCGTCTATGGATTGTCTGTCGCCAGAAGCTTCGTCGTATCAGGCTCTTATGATTGCATCCTTGTCATTGCCTGTGAGAAACTATCGAGCGTAACCGACTGGACCGACAGGGACACCTGTGTGCTTTTTGGGGACGGCGCGGGCGCCGCGGTGGTCAGCTCCGAAGGGCAGGGACCCCGGATCATAGGGGATTACCTTGCAGCGGACGGGTCAATATACGAGCTGCTTTTCATGCCGGGGGGAGGGTCTCTCCATCCGTGCAGTCACGACAGCGTTGACCAGAAGCTGCATTTCGTCAAGATGCTGGGCTCAAAGGTGTTCAAGTACGCGATCAACTCGATGGTTGAGGCTGCCTCGACACTGATCGAACGACATGGCCTCTCCGCGGAAGATATCCGAATGCTCGTTCCGCACCAAGCCAACATGAGGATTATTACGGAGGTGGGAAGACACCTCGGCATACCCGAAGAGAGAATTCACATAAACGTGCAGAAGTACGGAAATATGTCCGCGGCAACGACCGCCGTAGGAATGGATGAAGCGATTCGGAGCAACGATTTCACGCCGGGAGATAAAATCCTGGTCGTGGCTTTTGGAGGAGGGTTCACCTGGGGGGCCGTTCTGCTCGAATGGTAAACAGAAACGATCGCTTAGCTGTCCTGTTTCCCGGGCAAGGGGCCCAGTATGTGGGCATGGGCAAGGGATTGTACGAAACGTGCCCCGAGGCCAGGAGGGTTTTCGACGAAGCAAACCGTATTCTCGGCTTCGATATCAAGAGACTGATCTTTGAGGGTCCGGAGGGAACGCTAACCAAGACAGCGAACAGCCAACCGGCGATTTTCGTGATGAGTTACGCGGCATGGGAAGCGCTGAAGGCCCATGCCGGCTCGCTGAAGCCGCGAGCTTTTGCCGGGTTGAGTCTGGGTGAGTATACGGCTCTTGTGGCCGCCGATGCGATTTCCTTCAATGAGGGATTGAGACTTGTCCTCAAGAGAGGCGAATACATGGAGGAGGCTTGTCTTGCTCACCCGGGGACCATGGCCTCAGTCATCGGGCTTTCGATGGATAAAGTGAAAGCCTTGTGCGCATCCGCTCGGCGGTTGGGAATCGTTGACGTGGCCAATGCGAATTCCCCCGGCCAGATAGTGGTCTCAGGCGAAAAGGACGCCGTCGAAGAGGCTGCGAAGCTTGCCAGAGAGAGGGGAGCGAAGAGGGTCATTGCCCTGAAAGTCAGCGGAGCCTTTCACTCGAGGCTGATGGAGGATGCGGAAAGACTCTTATCCGCCGAACTGAAGAAGGCTAACTTCACGAGGGCCAGCGTGCCCGTTGTCGCGAATGTCACCGGCGAAGAAGAAACCGAGCCAGGCGAGATCAGAGAAAACCTCGCCCGTCAGGTAACCGGCTCGGTTCTATGGCAGAAATCCGTGGAACTTCTCGTCAGCCGGGGAGTTAATACTTTCGTGGAGGTCGGATGCGGGAAAGTGCTGCAAGGGCTTGTAAGGAGAATTCGCCCGGATACTTTGAGGATGGGCGTGGAGGATGCCTCAAGCCTTGAAGCGACGGTGAAGGCTCTCAGGGAAAAGGGAGTTGGACATGCAGGCTAATCTCCTCGAGGGAAAAAACGCAGTCGTGACAGGAGGGGCAGCCGGCATCGGCAGGGCCATTGCCCAAGCTTTCGCCGCCGAAGGCGCTGGTGTGGCGATATGTGATCTTGACTACGACGGCGCCAAGAAGGCTGCAGAGGAAATTCGGTCAGATGGGGCAATCGCGAAGGCCTACGAAACGGATGTCTCGGACTGGGAAAGCGTCATGCAAGTCGCCGAAAAAGCCCTCGAAGATTTCGGCGTGATTGATATTCTCGTGAACAACGCTGGCATCACGCGAGATAACCTGATCATTCGGATGAGCGATGAGGAATGGAATGACGTTCTGGACGTCAACCTGAAGGGTGTGTTCAATTTCACGAAGGCATTTGTTCCCGGAATGCTCCGCCGCAGGTCGGGAAAAATCATCTCCATCGCTTCGGTTGTGGGAATCATGGGGAATGCGGGTCAAGCGAACTATGCCGCGTCTAAGGCGGGCATAATTGGCTTCACGAAATCACTGGCCAGAGAACTCGCTCCACGTAGGATAAACGTCAACGCCATAGCGCCCGGATTCATCAAGACGGGAATGACTGAGGTTTTGGGCGAGGAGCAGAAATCAGCGCTGAGCGAACGCATTCCGCTTTCTCGCCTGGGAGAGCCGGAAGATGTAGCCAGAAGCGCGCTTTTTCTGGCGAGCGAGTTGTCCGATTACATTACCGGACAAGTGCTGGTGGTTGACGGAGGGATGGTCATGTGAGATATAATTGTGCAAACAGAAATACGATACAAGGTAAGTGAACCGGTTGCATAGGAGGTAAGCATGGATATATCGGAAAAAGTCAAAGACATCATCGTCAAGCAGCTTGCGGTTAACCCTGAAGAGGTTACAGAAAATGCATCTTTCCAGGATGACCTGGGGGCAGACTCCCTGGATACCGTGACAATCGTCATGGAACTGGAGAAGGAGTTCGCCATCGAAATACCCGATGAGGATTCCAAGGACATCCGCACGGTGGCGGAAGCCATCAAGTACATCGAGGAAAGAACAACCCAGAGCGAAGAAGGGGCACAAGAGACGGAGTAAACGCGGATTCTGAACAAAGCGGGTGACATGTGGAACTCGGCCATTGTGCGCCGGGGGAGCTTCTACGTAATTCGTGAGTCAGTTGGAGAAATGCATTGGGCAGATATCGCACAGATAGGCCGCGAGTGGTAGTGACAGGAATGGGGGTGTTGGCGCCTAATGGTCTCACCCTCGAGACCTTCTGGGACTCCCTCCTGAACGGGAAGAACGCTATCGGTAAAGTGACAGCCTTCGACGCCTCGGGCTTCATTTCCCAAATGGACGCGGAGATAAAGGATTTTGATCCTTTGAAATACCTCCCCCCCAAACAAGCCAAACGAATGGACAGGTTCGCGCAGTTGGCGACCAGTTGCGCTCTCATCGCGTTCGAGGATTCCGGGCTGGACGTGTCAAAAGCTGACCCTGATAGAATAGGGGTCTTAATCGGCTCCGGCATCGGGGGAATCAAGACAATTTCCGACCAGCATCAGCTCCTTCTCGAAAAGGGGCCGAGGTATCTGTCGCCCTTCCTGATCCCGATGCTAATCATCAACATCGCCTCCGGGTATGTTGCCATGATTTTGAAAGTCAAAGGGCCAAACCTGAGTGTAGCCACGGCTTGCGCCACAGGCAACCACGCTATCGGGGAGGCCATGAACATCATCCGTGAGGGAGACGCCGACGTCATGATAGCAGGCGGGGCAGAAGCCGCCCTCACCGGTCTGGGCTTCGGCGGATTTTGTGCGATGAAAGCGCTATCTACCCGCAACGATGAGCCGGAGAAGGCAAGCCGCCCCTTTGACAGGGATAGGGACGGCTTTATCATGGGCGAAGGGGCTGGTATAGTAGTCTTGGAATCGCTCGAGCACGCGAGAAAGAGGGGAGCGAGAATCTACTGCGAACTGGCCGGCTACGGGATGACGGCGGACGCATATCACATTACGGCACCCTCCCCGGACGGCGATGGGGCCGCGAGGTGCATGGGTTTGGCATTGGATGACGCGGGCATCAATCCGGAAGATGTGGATTACATCAACGCCCACGGCACATCTACCCCACTCAACGACAAGGTCGAGACAATTGCCATCAAGA
>JABMQX010000776.1 GCA_013203085.1 bacterium
CCACCTGGCATCCACCGCGTCCAACTTCGAGGGTCCCCTTGTCGCCGTAAAAGATGTCGCCGTTATCGTGCCCCTCGAGTTTGTATCGGGTCCAGAGTCTCATCTCGTACATCAGGTAGCAGTCATCATATTCAAAAGTGATGACCTGCGTATCGGGCGTCTCGTGATCATCGTCGTAGAATAGCTGTCCACCTGACGCGGTGAGCGCATTCGGAAACCCAACGCCGAGACCCCAACGCGCGATGTCCACCTGATGAATTCCGTCATTCCCCATGTCCCCGGTGCCGTAATCCCAGAACCAATGCCAGTTGTAATGCCAGCGGTTCTTGGTGAAGGGCCGCTTAGGCGCCGGGCCAAGCCAGAGGTCATAGTTCACCCCCGGCGGCGGGTCGGTTTCGGGAGCGCGCCCAATGGGGCCTCGGAGTTGATGATTGATCGCTTTCGCCATACGGACTTTCCCCAATCCACCCTCGCGCATAAACTTAACGGCTGCTTTGACGTCAGCGCTACTCCGACTCTGCGTGCCATGTTGCACACATTTGCCGTACTTCTTCGCGGCTTCGGTGAGCAAATGCCCTTCGATAATGTTGTGGCTGCACGGTTTTTCGACATATACGTGTTTGCCCGCAACAATCGCTGCAAGAGCGATTGGCGTGTGCCAGTGATCCGGCGTGGCGATACTTATCGTGTCTATGGTCTTGTCCTCTATGATCCTGCGGTAGTCTTCGTACTGGGTGATCTTGCCCGAGTCGGGCAAGTCCTTCACTGCCCGGGCTCGCCGCTCCGGGTCCACATCGCAAACCGCCACAAGGTCGCAGTCTTTCAAACCTGCGAAACCGCGGCAGTGTGAGCGGCCCTGCCCGCCAGTCCCGATAACGGCGTGGCGCACCCGCTCGCTCGCGGTGACTTTCCCTTGTGCCTTCGCGATGATAAATGGTGAAGCGGATGCTACGAACCCCACGCCCGTCGTCTTGATGAATCTACGCCGTGTCCAGTCGCTCATGATTCATTCCTTTCCTTTTTCAGATTGCCTTCCGCCGCCCCCGGCCCCTTCCGTTTCGACACTACCGGGCAATGGCCGGCAAAACCTATCTGCTCCTTCAGTATTTACCAAGAACTCCTTGTTTCGGGCTGTAAATTTCAAAACAGCTTACCATATCTTGAAACGCGAGGACAGCCAAGCGCCTCGCTATCCTTAACTGCTGGACGGGCCGCCTCTCGCTTATTTCTCCTGCACCGTAGGTCACAGAGTGATGAACCGTAATGGTGAGATAAATGCCGTCCATCGAGTCCTTGCGGATTAAGAAGATTGATCGGCCCCTCCGCCCCACCCACCCGTCGGCTCTTATTGAAGGCCATGGATAGTCGTGGTATTCTACTGGCTCAACGTTCGGAGGTTACGCGCGCAGCCTCCCGACCACAGGGAGGGAATATGCATGAGGAATCACGTTTCTACCATAACAAAACATCAGGAAAGGGAGGATTGTTGCATGGATAAGCTATTGACGCGAAGGGACTTTCTGGAGAAGTCGGGGGGGGCCGTCGCCGCCGGCCTCACAGCAGGGGCGTTATCGAAACTGGGCGAGACGGCCGCGAATGCTCAAGTGGCCAGCAGCCGTTCAGCGCCGAGCGACAAGGTCATCATCGGTTTCATCGGCACGGGCGGCCGCGGCAGATACCTTATGAGTGCTTTCAAAAGCCATCCGGACGTTGAAATTGCGGCGGCGAGCGATCTGAACTCGCGGCACCTCCAGGCCGCAATTGGCGTCTCGGGGGGCAAAGCGAAAGGCTACCACGACTATCGGAAGCTCCTCGAGCGAAAGGACATTGACGCGGTTGTCGTGGCGACCAACGGCCACTGGCACGCCCTGCCGGCGATCCACGCCTGTCAGGCGGGAAAAGACATATACGTCGAGAAACCGCTCTCGCTGACAATTCGGGAAGGACGGGCAGTTGTCAACGCCGCCCGGAAGTACAATCGCATCGCCTGCATCGGGACCCAGCAGAGAAGTTCACCCCATTATCAAAAGGCCGTCGAAATCATCAAATCAGGCCTCCTGGGCGAGATTGGCCTCGTCGAAGTCTGGGATGTCGAACAGCAATTGCCCGGTTTCGGCCATCCCCCGGATTGCGATCCGCCCAAGGAGCTTGATTGGGATTTCTGGCTCGGTCCATCGCCGAAAGTCCCTTACAACCCGAACCGCTACGCACACCATTACTGGTTCTGGGACTATGGCGGCGGCTGGCAGTCGGATTGGGCGGTTCACCACTACGACATCGTTCACTGGGCTATGGGGCAAGACAAACCCGTCGCTGCCCAAGCCTCCGGCGGCAAGCTGATGATTGACGACAACCGCGAGCTGCCGGATACCTTTAGCGGAGTCGTTGAGTATCCCGGTTACATTATGTCCTACAGGTGCACGGTGGCTAACACGTACATCTATGAGAACCGCTGGAACGCCAAGATATTCCACGGGACGAACGGATCAATGATCCTCAACCGAGGCGGCTACGCCATCATCAGCGAGACCGTAGGCGGGAAAAAGGTTATCGAAGAGACGCGGGTAGGAGGAGTAGATGGCGACGGGCGACACCAGCCAGCCTTTGTAGAAGCCGTCAAGTCCCGCAAGGAACCCCCGAACGAGATCGAGAACGGGCACTACTCGACCGTGCCGGGGCATCTACTCAACATCGCATACAGAGTCGGGCGAAGAATAAGGTGGGATGCCGCGAAAGAAGTCATCCCCGGAGACCCGGAAGCCAATAACCTCGTCGGGCGGAAATATCGCGCGCCGTGGAAGCTGCCGACCTAACGGCACCGTTCGCAAAGCCCACACGCCTGCCGACGGTGAAAACCTTTGCCCGGCTCTTTCTCGGTACGAGCGCGACCGGCACACCCGTGCCACGTGACAGGGGGGTGTTCTTTTCGCCCTCAAGGGCACAGCCCCACCCGGCGCCGAAAAATCCCGGTGCCAATGCTTGCGCACCGCCCATGCAGCGAAGTCCCCGTATCCCACCCATAACTTAAGCATTACACGCGGCAGAAGAATTTTCTTGACAAAGATTTGGATTGTGGGATAATCCTACTGTTCCGATAGGAATAATGTAGATGGAGGTAGAATCTTATGCAACTTTGTACACGAGCCCGTTACGGCGCGAGAGCTTTGGTTGAGTTTGCTCTTGCCCACCCTGATAACACGGTTTCACTAAAAGAGGTGGCAAAAACGCAACGGATTTCTCCAAAGTACCTCGAGCAAATCATGCGTGCGTTGAAGGCATCCGGTCTGGTAAAGGCGGTGCGGGGTATGCACGGCGGGTATGTCTTGGGTAGGCCCCCATCGAAGATCACGCTTGGCGAAGTCTTTCGTGTTCTTGAGGGATCACCGGCTCTCGTTGACTGTGTTGAGCACACCGGCGTATGCCCGATGGAAGAGATTTGTCCCACGAGGGATACCTGGGTCGAGATGACAAAGGCGATCATGACAGTCCTGGAGGGCACAACGCTACAGGACCTTGCTGAAAGGAAACGACGAAAGGGCAGTCCCAGCACGCTCATATATCACATCTAAGTTGGACAGCATTAACCTCGCGGCGTCAATCTGACGTTGCCCATACTTCGCGGAAGAAGGGATCAATGGGAAGAATCTACAAAGATGTTACTGGAATCATCGGAAACACTCCTCTCGTTCGCCTGAACAGGCTCACGAAAGGAATCGATGCTGAGGTAGTCGCCAAGCTCGAGTCGTTCAACCCGCTTGCGAGCGTCAAGGACAGGATCGGCGTCAGCATGATTGAGGATGCCGAACAGAAAGGCCTCATAAGCGAAGACAGCGTGATTATCGAACCGACGAGCGGGAATACCGGGATTGCTCTGGCATTCGTCTGTGCCGCCAAGGGCTACAGGCTTATCCTGACGATGCCGGAAACGATGAGCATGGAACGCCGGCAGCTTCTGTGGATTTTCGGCGCTGAGCTGGTTTTGACTCCGGGAGAGGAGGGAATGCCGGGAGCAGTCAGAAAAGCTGAGGAGCTGGAGGCCAAGACGCCAAACGCTTTCATGCCACAGCAATTCAAGAACCCGGCAAATCCTCAGATACACCGCGAGACTACCGCCGAAGAGATATGGAAGGACACGCGCGGGCGGATTGACATCCTGGTTGCTGGCATCGGAACCGGGGGCACTATAACGGGCATATCGGAGGCGATCAAGCAGCGCAGACCCGAATTCAAGGCAATCGCAGTGGAGCCGAAGGAATCGCCAGTGCTTTCTGGCGGGCAGCCGGGCCCACACAAGATACAGGGCATAGGTGCTGGTTTCATTCCCGATGTGCTGAGAATGGAGCTCGTAGACGAAGTGGTCCGGGTCTCGAGCGAAGATGCTGGTGAGATGGCCAGGCGACTGGCGAAAGAGGAAGGAATATTGGCGGGCGTTTCCTCAGGCGCTGCCGTGTGGGCTGCGCTGCAGATAGCCGGGAGGCCGGAGAGCAAAGACAAAATGATCGTGGTCATTCTTCCCGACACAGGGGAACGATACCTCAGCACCTGGCTGTTCGAGCAATAGCGAGTGGGCGCACAGGCTGAGTTTGTTAGGACAACTGCTTTCTCGCATCGGACGATTTCTGACGGGTATCGAAATTCATCAGGCAGCAAAAATGGGAAGGAGGTGGTGGTAATGCTATGGAGCATGCGTAGTGGAATCTCAGGGTATGGCTTTGCATTGAAAACTAATAAAGAGATTCCACGGAGGAGATTATGACCAAGACAATTTCGGAAATCAACGAGAAGATCCGTAAGGGTGAGGCGGTCGTCGTGACCGCAGAGGAAATCATCGGTCTCGTCGAAGAGAAAGGCGTCGAGAAGGCGGCGCAGGAAGTGGACGTCGTAACGACGGGGACCTTCGGCCCGATGTGCTCGTCAGGCGCGTACATCAACGTCGGGCACGCCAAGCCTCGGATCAAGCTGGGCGGGGGAAAGGCGACTCTGAACGACGTGGAGGCCCATACCGGGCTGGCGGCAGTGGATTTGTACATTGGCGCGACGGCGCTGCCGGACGACGATCCCCGGAATAAGATCTATCCTGGTGAGTTCCGGTACGGCGGCGGCCACGTCATCGAAGACCTGGTGGCCGGAAAGGACGTAAGGCTTACTGCCAAGGCCTACGGCACCGATTGCTACCCTAGGAAGAAGCTGGAAACATGGATTAACATCAAGGACATCAACGAGGCGGTGCTCTTCAACCCACGTAACGTGTACCAGAACTACAACTGCGCCGTCAATCCCTCGGGCAAACTCATTTACACCTATATGGGGGTGTTGAAACCGAGTCTGGGCAACGCCAATTACTGCAGCGCGGGCCAACTTTCGCCGCTTCTCAACGATCCATTGTACAAGACCGTCGGACTCGGCACGAGAATCTTCCTCGGCGGCGGGGTCGGATACGTGATCTGGCACGGTACGCAGCACAACCCGGGTGTACAGCGCGGGGAGAACGGCGTTCCGAGGGTACCGGCGGGAACCCTGGCGGTGATCGGTGACATGAAACAGATGAAGGCGGAATGGCTGCTCGGAACCTCATTCCAGGGGTACGGCGCCACCTTGACTGTAGGGATCGGAATTCCCATTCCAATTCTGGACGAGGAGATCTGCCGGTTCACGGCAGTCAAGGATGAGGACATTTACGCCCCTATCGTTGATTACAGCGAAGCATATCCGCAAAGGGAGTCAGGTACCCTTGGCGAGGTAAGCTACGCTGAGCTGAAGAGCGGCAAGATCACTGTCCAGGGCAAGGAAGTGCCCACTGCACCGCTCTCCAGCTACGCCAAGGCGAAACAGATCGCTGAGATGCTTAAGAGCTGGATCGAGGAGGGCGAGTTCCTCCTCACCGAGCCGGTGGC